>JAHDWY010000386.1:740-5158 GCA_023384315.1 Candidatus Hydrogenedentota bacterium
GAGGACCGCGTCTTTCGCTTCCAGCGTGAACCCTTCCAGGTACGGCCAGATGTGGAAGCGCGACACCCATTGCTGGTGCACGCTGCCATCCGGATGGCGGAAGGGCACGCGGATGATCCAGCAGTTCTCCGTGCCGGCTACGTGTTCACGAGGTTGGTCACAAGTCGTGCCCTCCGATTCGGGAATCAACCGCGTGAGAATGGCGATATGCGGCTTCACGTCCACGCCGCAAGCAAGAAACCGGTCGCGCATCACCCGTTCCAGCGCGCGCGCCTGATCCAGTACATACGTAACCTGTCCGCCCGTATCCGGCTTGCCCAAAACGTTCTGCTGCGCAAACCACCCGTGCGGCGAAACCATCAGTACCGTCCGCGTCAACGGAAGGCGCCCCAGCAGCCGTTCGAGCCGCTCCGGGTCCGCCGAATCGAGCACCTCCGAAAGCGCGCCGAGACTCTCGCGAATGCTGCCTACCGTGGCCCCCCAACCCGGCTCGAAGCCCTGCGTGCGCATCCGGTGCGCGACTTCCGCATAGGGCCGTTCGGGGTATTCATCGGACAACCACTCGTCCACGGCCTCGATGCGCTGCTCCAACACGGCCCCCGTCGGAATCTCGTCGTTCGTCAGCATCTGGATCTGGTTCAGCCGGAACTCGCGCAAGAAATCCGCCAATGCGTTGCGGAACCGATCGGGGTTCTGATGCATTCTCCCCGCGAGATGCCGGTTCAGCACGGAGAGCCCGCTGCCCATGGCGGAAGCCTGGCGCACCTTGGGGTATTCGTGGAAGAAAGGCCGGAAATCCAGCACCAGGCCCGAACGCGTCGCCTCTTCCCATCCCTGAATGTAGGCATCCTTTACCTGAAGGAAGAAGTACCGGCTCACCTCTTCGAACACCGCCGTATCAAAATGCAGGCGGACGATCCGCTTGGCGCCCACGCGCGGGCGCAACAGGGCGTACGCGTGTGTAGCGGTATAGAAAATCTCCTGGCATCCGCCGAACACCTTGCGCAGGGCCGACTTCAACTCGGGCTCCCGTTGCTCTTCGAGGAACGCTTCGAGGGCGCGCTGAATCCGGTCGCGCAACACGATCACGTCTTCGTGCTCGCGCAAATCCAGCAGAAACTGCTTGGCCGCCGGCACGAACGGGAGTTCCAGGAGAACGATCCTGCGCGCTCGCGCAACGAGCGACGAAGCCCAGTCGTTCAGGCTGTCCTCGCTCGCATGATTCGTCAACACTTCTATCGGTACGGGTTGTGCCATGTATTCAGTCCTTGGCCGCCGCTGTTAGTTGCGCGAGCGTGCGGTCGGTTCGTCATTTGGGTAGCGCAACCCCCATTGTTCGCGAATTCGATCCAGCGTCCGCATGACGCGAAGCGTCGCATCCAACGGCGCCCAGATACTCTCCGTCCGGCCGCGATTCAGACAGTCCACGACGTCCCGCGCTTCGTAGTGATAGCCGTACCCGTCTCGATCAAAGATGCGCTCCGAAACCTCGCCCTTGGCCACGATTCGGCAACTGTCGGGCTGCGAGAATCGGGCGGGGAAGGTGATGTATCCGTCGTCGCCCGCGATGACCGCGTTCTGCGGCGCGTCGTACAACAAGGACGAACTCAGCACCGCCCGACCGCTCGCGGGGTAGTCGAAGATCATGCCGCTCGCCACGTCCACGCCCGTGTCGCCGCGCGTCCACGACGTGGCAATCCGCTCCGGCTCGATTTCGAACACCATATCCGCGAGCGCCACCGGATACACGCCGATGTCCAGCAAGGCGCCGCCGCCAAGCTCCTTGTTGAACAAGCGGCTTTCGGGACCGAGCGTGGCCGCGTAGGAGAAATCGGCGGACACGAATCGCGGCGTGCCGATGACGCCATCCTCCAGCGCGCCGAGGCCCCACTGAATCGCCGGGAAAAACGCGGTCCACATGGCTTCCATGAGGAAGACGCCCGCTTCGCGCGCGGAATCCACCATATGTTGCGCTTCGCGGGCATTCATCGCGAGGGGTTTTTCACACACCACCGCCTTCCCGGCGGCGATGCAGAGCAGGGTATCCGCACAGTGACGGATATGAGGCGTGGCAATGTACACCACGTCAATCGCCGGGTCGTCTACCAGGGCTTCATAGCTTCCGTAATGAACGGGCATTTGGTGGGTGCCCGCAAACTGCCGGGCGCGCGGTTCCGTGCGCGAAGCGACGGCGCGCAGTTCGGCTCCCTCGACCAGGCGCAAGTCTTCCGCCATCTGGCGGGCGATGTCGCCCGTTCCCAGGATTCCCCAACGGATTTTTTCGCTCATGACCTGATTCTCCACCGTTGTTTCGCTTACGGTTTCTCGCGGGGGACATCGCCGCGCGAGGGCAGGTAATGGAGCCGGTAAAGGGGCGCACTGCTGGATGTTACGTGCGGTGGTTCGAAGCGCTCATCCCCAGCGGGGACCGCGCACGGTACCGGAATCATGCAATGGCAGTATAGGGGATGGCGCGGGTTGAGTCAAAGGCGGCGAGAACTGCGCGGACCGCGTCGTTGTCAAGAGAAAACATGGCGGAGAGGGAGGGATTCGAACCCTCGGTACGGCAAGGCCGTACAACGGCTTTCGAGGCCGCCGCCTTCAACCACTCGGCCACCTCTCCGCAAGGCGAAACGGGTTGACGAATTGTCGTCGCGCTGTAAGGCAGGGATGGTAGCAAAATCCGCGGCGACCTGTCCACATCTCCACGGCAACCGCCCGGTTGGGGGGCGCGCAATGCGCATCCCGTTGACTCTCCGGCATGCATTTGCTATAGTTTGGCCGTAAGTCTACGCACTCCGGGCTGCCTAAGACCGACAGACGATATCCGTCTGGTGCTGTACAACTATTGGCGCAGACCCGAGAAACTCCGCCACGCCAGGAGCGTGGTGATGTATGAGGGGAGGTTGATTTTTCGTGACCAAAGTGCGCGTCAAGAGCGACGAGCCGTTTGAGAAGGCTCTCCGCCGCTTCAAGAAGAAGTGCAACAAAGAAGGCCTTATGCAGCGCCTGAAGGAAATGAAGCACTACGAGAAGCCGAGCGAACGTCGCCGCCGCAAATTGGCCAAGGCCATCGCCCGCAATACCCCTGTGGAGTGACCTGACCCGGCCATTCGTGATACTTTCTTGGGCAGGACTGTTTTCATGCAGTCCTGCCCTTTTTTGTATGTATCCGGAACACCGTGTTGCCCGGAGACGATGAAAACGGCATCTTCGAGGCGGCGACTGGCCCGCGCGGTTTGTTCTTCGATCGGACGGATCGGTCCGATCGGTCGGATCCGTCCGATCCCAACCAGAATTTTCGGAGCAGCACGAAGGAGATCGCACGACCATGAGTATCGTCATCGGCGTTGACGTTGGCACCAGCGGCACGAAGGCCGTCGCCATGGACGCGACCGGCAAACTCGTCGCCTCGGCCTTGGTGGAGTACCCCCTGCTGACGCCCAAACCCGGCTGGGCAGAGCAGGACCCCGCCGAGTGGAAGGACGCCGCCTACAAAGCCTTGACCGCGCTCGCCCACGCGCCGGATCTTAATCCCAAAGACGTCAAGGGTATCGGCCTCACCGGCCAGATGCACGGCTCGGTCTTTCTCGACGCCAACAACAAGGTACTTCGCAACGCCCTGCTCTGGTGCGACCAGCGGACCGCCCCTCAGTGCGACGCCATCACGGAAAAAGTGGGCGAGCAGAAGCTCATCGAAATGGTCTGCAACCCCGCGCTTACCGGGTTCACCGCGCCAAAAATACTTTGGCTCCGCGATAACGAGACGGAAATCTACGAAAAGGTCCGGAAGGTCCTGCTGCCGAAGGATTACATCCGCTACGTGCTGACCGGCGAATTCGCCACCGACGTGGCCGACGCCTCGGGCACGCTCCTCTTCGACGTCAAGAACCGGACCTGGCACAAGGAACTCATGTCGATCCTGGACGTTTCGCCTGACTTCATGCCGCCCTCCTTCGAGGGAACCGAAGTCACGGGCAAACTCTCCTCCGAAGCCGCCAAACTTACCGGCCTGCCTGCGGGCATTCCCGTTATCGCAGGCGGCGGTGACCAGGCCGCGGGCGGCGTGGGCAATGGTATCGTCCGGCCCGGGGTCATTTCGTCAACCGTCGGCACCAGCGGCGTCGTCTTCGCCTTCTCCGAGAAGATCAGCCTCGACCCGCAAGGCCGCGTGCATACCTTCTGTCATTCCGTCCCCGGCAAGTGGCACGTCATGGGCGTCGTACTCAGCGCGGGCGGATCGCTGCGCTGGTTCCGCGACGCCCTCTGCCAGAACGAGAAAGCCGTGGCCGCCGAAACCGGACGCGATCCCTACGAATACATCTCCTCCGCCGCCGAGACCATCCCGCCCGGTTCGGAGGGCCTGACCTTCCTGCCCTATCTCACGGGCGAACGCACGCCCCACAAAGACCCCTACG
>JAHDWY010000387.1 GCA_023384315.1 Candidatus Hydrogenedentota bacterium
TTCAATGATGAGGAGCGCACTGTTTTCTATCAAAAGACAGACGGACAAGTTCCATACACAAAGGTTGATTTCGTTGAGCTAGCCTTGCACGAGCTACTACATGCTGTCGGCTTCTCCGTTCAGATGAACGTGACGACTGGGCAGTTGTATAAGGAGGGCACTCAAGAGTTTTGGGATCGCTATTCCCTGTTTGTTGTTGACGAAGGACTTGTACATCTGACTGCCGTTCTACCTGCCGAACGAAGAGTACTTCTGGAGTTTGGTACGCTTTGGTGGGACGGCGATTACGTGAAGGAAGCCAATCAGAATAGATCGGGGAGCGCGATACTGCCCGGCGGACAGGGAAAACTGCACACACCATACCCGCCGACAATCGGTGCAACTCTGACCCATTGGGATGGTAGTTTTAGCAATCCCGAGGAGATTATGGAGCCCGATCAACCCTACGAGCAGGCGCTTCGGGATATCGGTTTGGCACGGCCCTTATTGCGAGACATGGGTTGGGGGCTTCGCGGGGGGACGGTCGTGCCTCAAGACCTCGACTTTTATACCCAGCCGACAACGGGCCCAAAGGCAGCCGACACCTTGCCATTCTTCATCGTTGGTGGTGAAGCCGACGGTTTGGATGTCTCTGCCATCACCATTGAGGGCGAGCACGCTGCCGAGTTCTCCCATGATAATTTCGGCTGGTCCGGAACGGTGGAACTCTATGAACGCCGGGTTGTTAATGTGACGTTTGACCCAACCTCGGCAGGATACAAGCGCGCGAGGATCAGGGTGTCCTTCGAGAACGTGGGGATTCCGGACGTACTTGTTTTACTTCAAGGATACGGGATCGGGCAAGATACGGACGGTGACGGGATTTCCGATATCGACGAAACGCGCGACCTTGACGACGATTCACCAGGGACTCAAAATCCCTTCAACTCGGCAAACAACGATTCCACGGGCAACAATTTCGACCCGAACCCGAACGGTTTTCCTGACGGTGGCGACGATTGGGACCATGACGGAATGAGCAACGAACGCGAACTCGTTTTTGGGTATTCTGTTATCGATCCGTTGAGTGTTGGCGTCATGACGACGACCGATACGGATGGCGACGGACTCGACGACGTCGATGAAACCACGGATATCGATTTGACCATTCCGGGCCTGCAATTACCTTTCGACCCTTACTGGATGGACTCCGCAGGTGACTCGGGGCAGACTTCTCCGGACGGCACTCGCGACGGCGACAACGATTGGGATGGTGATGGAATCCCGAATGGAATCGAAGGCGCCTCTGACGCAGATGGCGATGGCCTGGCAAATCTTAATGACACGGACGCAGACGGGGATGGCATCCCGGACGTTGTCGAGACCGCAGGTGACCAAGATGGCGATGGTACGCCCGACTACCTCGACACGGATACGGATAATGATGGCATCGGGGACGCGGAAGAGGGGCAAGGCGATCCAGATTCCGATGGAATTCCGAACTTCCGAGATATCGATTCGGACGGAGACGGGTACAGTGACCAAGTGGAGAATTGGTTAGGTACCGACCCCTATGACCCCGGCGATTTTCCCGCGAACCTGCCCGTATTCCCAGTACCGGTGTTCTCTGAGTGACTTGATAAACTTCGGGGCTGTTTGGCGCCGCCTACTTCCCAATACAAAAAGACGAAAAAACCCGATCCAGAATATCCTCCGGCGTGGTTTCTCCCGTGATTTCGCCGAGGGCGTCGAGGGATTCGCGGACGTCGATGCTGAGGAATTCAGGGGAGGCGGTGTAATTGTCGAGCATGCGTTCGAGGGCGGTGATGGCGCGGCGTAGGCTGTCGCGCTGGTGGACGCGGGTGATGAGGCCGCGGTCGGGGGCGACGGTTCCGGCGTCGCCGAGCAGCAGGCGGTGGAGTGTGTCTTCGAGTTCTTTGAGGCCAATCGATTGCGCGGCGGAGACATTCGCGATGGCGGTGAATTCGTTCGCCCATGCCGGGGGCTGGGGCGCGGGATTGAGATCGATCTTGTTCACCACGAGTACCGACGGTATGCCGAGCGCCAGGACTTCGCGCGCGCGGTCTTCGTCTTCGGGCGTAACGGGCGCCGCGCCGTCGATGAGGAACAGAACGATGTCGGCGTTCGCGAGCGCGCGGCGAGCGACTTCGATGCCGATGCGCTCGACCTCGTCATCGGCGGCGCGGAGGCCCGCGGTGTCGGTCAGGCGCGCGGGGATGCCGCCGAGCGTGATGACTTCTTCCAGGAGATCGCGGGTGGTGCCGGGTTGCGCGGTGACGATAGCGCGGGCGTCGCGGAGCAGCGCGTTGAAGAGGCTGGACTTTCCTACGTTGGGACGTCCCGCGATAGCAATGGACGCGCCTTCGCGGTAGAGACGCCCGGCGTGGGCGGTGGCGAGAAGTTCGCGCATCTCGTCCAGGGTCTGCACGAGTTGGCGGTGCAACACATCGTCCACCAGTTCGGGCAGATCTTCTTCGGGAAAATCGATGGCCGATTCCACCCGGGCCAGCGCGTCGGCCAGCACATCGGAAAACTGGTGAATGCTTTTGGAGAGCGTGCCCTGCGCGGCGGACGCCGCGGCCCGCAGGGCAGCATCGGTGCGGGCGCGAATCCGATCCAGGACCGCCTCCGCCTGGACGAGATCGATGCGGCCGTTGAGGAAGGCGCGCTTCGTGAACTCTCCCGGTTGCGCCAGACGCGCGCCGTTCGCAAGCGTCAGTTCGAGAATCGCGCGCAGGGGACCCGCTCCGCCGTGGGCATTGATCTCAACCACGTCTTCGGCGGTGTAGGAGTGGGGCGCGCGCATGACGTGGACAAGCACCTCGTCGACGACACCTCGCTCGTCGCGGATCTCGCCATGAAAAACGCGGCCGGGATCCGTCTGGATGTCCCGGCCGCGGGATGACACAAAAATGCTATGGGCGATCGCGATGGCCGCAGGACCGCTGAGCCGCACGATACCGATACCGCCCTCGCCCGGAGGCGTTGCGATGGCGGCGATGGTATCGTCAGGAATCGTTGCCTTCACCGGACGCCGATTCGGAGTTCGCCGCGACCTGAGATTCCTCGCGCGGCCCGCCCGGACCCCGGCGGCGCCGCCCACGACCGCCGCGGCGCGATCCGCGACGCGGTCCCCGGCTGTCGCCGCCGTTGGCATTGGCGGAATCGGCAGAAGCGTGTTCGCGGTCGCGCGGGGCGCCGCCACCGCCTCCCCGGCGCGATCCCCCGCGCCGGCGCGGAGGCCGCTGCTCGGACTCCGGCAATTCGTCGTTCGGCGCGATGACAACCGTACGCAACGCGCCGTCGCCGACGCTGAAGGTCTTCACATCGGGATCGTTTTCGAGAACCATGTGGATCACACGGCGCTCCTGCGAACTCATAGGCTTCAGCCGGACGCGCTGACGCGTCTCCTTGGCGCGTTGCGCCTGGCGTTGAGCCATGTCCTCGAGTGCCTCTTGCCGCCGATCGAGATAGCCTTCGATATCGATTACGATCCGTTCGCTCTCTTCGCCGTCGCCCGTATTGACCATACGGTTCATCAGATACTGCATGGACGTGAGGTTGCGTCCCTTCCGCCCGATGAGGATGGCCGAATCGGGCGAATCGATTTTGAGACAGATGCCCCCGTCCTCGGTGGCCTGGCTCGTCACGGTCGCATCGATGCCCATGAGCTTGATGACTTCCTTCAGCAGGGACGCGGCTTCGGTAACGGTGTGCGGATCGGCCGGCGTCATTTCGCGAGCCGGCTTCGGCACGGGCTTCGGCGCGGCTTCGCGCGGCGGCCGTGATTCACCTCGTGGTTCCCGCCGCTGCGGAGGGCGTTCCTTCTGCTCTTGCCGGCGCGACGGCTGTTCCCGGCGCGGTTCGCGCCGCTGCTGGCGCGGCTCGGGTCCGGCGACTTCGGTCGATACCCGTAACTTGACGGGGCGCGCGCCGAATCCAAACAGCCCTTTACTGCCTTCATCGACGATCTCGACGTGGACCTCATCACGGTCGACGCCGAGCTGTTCGAGCGCGATCCCGATGGCTTCTTCCCGGGTCTTGGCGCTCACTTCAACTGATCGCATATGCCCAATCTCCCTGTTTGCGCGGAGTTCGCGCGGTAGGCGCGGCGTGGATGTGCCGCGTGCGGCGCATCGGACGGCTGCGAAGGCGCCGGCCCTGCGCTCGGTTGGGGCGGTGAAAGTGCCGGTCTCGTTGCGCCGGGTCTACGGCGCGGCGGCTGCATTCCGCTGTGGCGATTGCCGGCTTAGTTGGACCGCCCGGGTTTCGAGGCTTTCCCTCCCTTTTTCTTCGAGGCGCGGCTCCGTCCGTTGTCCTTCGCCTCTTTGATTTCCTTGGCGACCTGGCGCCGCTTCGCCTGCGCGGCCGCATACCAGTGCCGTTTCTTCCTCACCGGCTTTTTCTCGGGCACGTCCGTTTCGGATACCCGAATGAGCCGGTTTTGCGCAATTCCCAGTACCGTGCTCGTGAGGATGTACAGATTCAATCCCGCGGCGAAGCTGTAGCAGATGAGGCTGAAAAAGATCGGCATGATCGTCATCATGGCCTTCTGCTGCGGGTTCTGCATCGGCCCGGACATGGGCATCAGTTTGGTGCTGACGATCATGGCCACGGCGCACAAGATAGGCAGCACGTTGAGATACTGAATATGTTCCCCGACAAAGGGGATGTTCTCCAGAACGGGAACCCGAAGCAGCCGGTCGGGTTCGGACAAATCGTTGATCCACAATACGAAGGGCGCCCCGCGCAACTCGTAGGAACTCCACAACATGCGGTACAGCGCGATGAACACCGGCAACTGCAACAACATGGGGAAGCAGCCGCCAAGAGGATTGACGCCCCGTTCCTTGTACATTTCCATCATGCGGCGGTTCATTTCCTGGGGATCTTCGCCGCATTCCTGTTTGATCTTCTCCATCTCGGGCGCGAGCAACTGCATGCGCTTCATGCTGCGCATCTGCTTGATGGTGAGCGGGAACATGGCGGTTCGGACCAGCACGGTGAGGAGAATGATGGCGATGCCGTAGTTAGGAATGATGCCGTGGAACCAATTCAGCAAGGCGAGCAGCTTGATGGCGAACCAGTTCATAATCTCCGGCCATTCAAAAAACCGCAGCCCCGTGTCCAAAGTCGGCCATGCGGCTGTCAGGTGAT
>JAHDWY010000388.1:0-1611 GCA_023384315.1 Candidatus Hydrogenedentota bacterium
GCCGCCTGTGCGCGCTTATCTGGGGGGTGGACGCGATCCAATCGGCTGTCGTGGAGAGTATGGACGACATGATTCACGTAATCGACCGCATCGTGCTCGACAGGAAACTGGCTCATCCAGGCGATCCGATCGTCACCGTGGCCGGGACCCCGCTCGGGGTGGGCGGCCGAACTAATCTGCTCCACCTGCACCGCGTCGGCGAGAACGAGTCGCGCGCCGTGCAAGCATGATCCTCCATGGACGTTCCCCATCACATATCACCGACCTGGTATGAGGACGCCTTTGGGGACTACTACGAAATCGTTTATGCGCACCGGACGATCGAAGCTGCCCTACCCGAAGTCGCGTTCGTAGCGTCGGTCCTTTCGGTGACCCGGGAAGATCGGGTGCTCGACTTGTGCTGCGGCACCGGCCGTCATCTCTACCATATGGCGCAAGTTTCAAACCGTTCCTTTGGATTGGACTACTCGCCCGCGCTGCTCACCCGGGCACGGGCCACCCTGGGTTCCGCAGCATCTCTCGTGCGAGCAGACATGAGGCAGATCCCGTTCGCGAATACATTCGATGTGGTCACGAGCTTCTTCACCAGTTTCGGGTACTTTGACGACGAAGACGAGAACGCGCTGGTTCTTCACGAGATTGCCCGGGTGCTTCGGAGAAACGGACGCTTCTTTCTGGATCACGCCAACGCCCCTCATTTGCGCGCGACGCTGGTTCCGGCCAGCGCCCGAACGCAAGGCGGCTATGAAATCCAGGAGCGCCGGTGGATTGACGAAGAGCGCTCCCGAATAAACAAGAATACCCATGTGTTTCGAGACGGGGTGGAAGTTCACCGGAGTGAGGAGTCTGTGCGTCTATACGGGCGACGCGAACTGCAAGACCTATTGGGGAAATGCGGACTGCGAGTCGACCATGTCTACGGCGATCACACTGGAAGCTTGCACACCGATGCAAGCCCTCGAATGCTGGTTGCCGGACATAAGGAATAGCGCGTGACGGAAATCGCAACCGACTATATCCAGGAATCCGAGGCCTTGCTCCGCTTTTACGCGGGCCGGCCCGGGGTGTTGTTTGAACAACCCGCAGCACGCATGGCTTGGGACCCGACCCTGGTGGAGAGCTTGCGCGCGTACCAAGGGGACGTCGGCAGCAACGCCAGCTTCCAGGGCGACGAGCCGGTTGTCGTGACCGGCCAGCAGCCGGGACTGCTCACCGGACCGCTTTACACGATCTACAAGGCTGTAACAACGGTCAAGCTTGCAGAGTCCCTCGCCGAAAATCACGGTACCCGATACGTCCCCGTGTTCTGGGTCGGGAGCGAAGATCACGATTTCGAAGAAGCCTCCATCACCCACGTACTCTCCAAGCTTCACGAACCGGTCACATTGCGGTATCAACCCGGGGCCGACGTGGCGGGACTTCCCATCTACCGCGTGCCTCTGGAACCGTCGCTGAAGCATCTCATCGACCGCGCCGCCGACGCGGCCGCGGGTTCGGAACACCGGGACGAGGTGCAGGCATTTCTGCACGAGTCTCTGGACGCGTCCTCCTCACTTGCCGATTGGTCTGTCCGGATCCTGGCGCGGTTGTTTCGGAACACGCCGCTTGTCC
>JAHDWY010000388.1:1621-5134 GCA_023384315.1 Candidatus Hydrogenedentota bacterium
GTCCTCTTCACGCCGGAACTGCCGGTGGCCCGTTCCCTGGCCATTCCTGTTATGGAGACGGCGGTCGCGAATCCCTTGGAAGACACGCGCCTTCTCAACGACACCGGCGCCCGTCTCGCAGCAATGGGATACGGAGTGCAAGTCGTCAAGTACAGCAACTCGTGCAACTTCTTTCTCGAGGTCGATGGTAAACGGCGCAAGGTTGCATACGAGGATGGCCATTTCACCGTGCCGGAGGCGAATCAGGAGTTTTCCGAATCGGAACTGCTGGGCGTTTTGCGTTCGGAACCCGAACGCTTCAGCCCGAACGTGGCCCTGCGCTGCATCGTGCAGCAACAGCTCTTCCCCGCGGCCGCCTACGTGGCCGGTCCGGGAGAAATCGCCTACTGGGCGCAACTGAAACCCGTCTTCAACCACTTTGGAAAACAAATGCCGGTGGTCTATCCCCGGGCGCGGGCGGTCATCACGGACCTGAAACTCAACAAGCTGCTTCGCAAACACGGATTGACCATTGACGACCTCTATCAGGAAAGCGACGTGTTGCTCGAACGCTCGCTGGCCGCGGGCGCCAGCGGCGCCGTGGTCCAACGGTTCAAGTCGCATCGAACGGAGATCGAGAGCGCCCTCGAACGGTTGGAACGCGACATGAACATGGGCGACATGACGAGCCAGCTTCGCGAACGCATCGGGCTCGAACTGGATCGCTACGAACGCGGGCTCCTGCGGGCAGACGAGTCGGCGCTCCAGGCCACTACCCAGCAACTGAATCGCCTGTGCAATTCCCTTGCGCCCGGCCGCAAACCGCAGGAGCGGTTTTACACGGTGTTCTCGTTTCTTTTCCGGCAGGGCTGGGGGTTGATCGACCGGTTAATGAACGACCTCGACATCGAACGGTTTTCCATGAACGAAGTGGAGCTTTGACTTTGAGGAGTTCGTGTACTCAATGAACGCGTCACAGCAGGTAGACGCCCTCTGCGTCGGCGCGCATCCCGACGACGTGGAAGTCGGAATCGGCGGGCTGGTGCGCAAGATGGTGTTGGCCGGATACCGGGTCGGCATTCTCGACCTCTCCCGGGGCGAAATGGCTTCGCGCGGCACAGTCGAGACTCGCGCCGCGGAAAGCGCCGAGGCGGCTCGAATCCTCGGCGTTAGCCGACGGGAAAACGCGGGGCTTCCGGATGGGGGGCTTGCGAACTCGACCGAGTTCCAGAAAACACTCATTCCGATACTACGATCGTTCCGCGCGCGAGTTTTGTTTATCCCAGACGCCCACGATCGGCATCCCGATCACGGGGCGGCTCACGACCTCGTGCGGGACGCCAACTACTTCGCCGGACTGTCGATGGTTGAAGGCGGCGAACCGCATCGCGCGGCCGCGGTGTATTGCTATCGCGTGTATCGCGACCCGGATCGACCTTCGATGGTGATCGACGTGACGGAGACGTTCGACGACAAGATGGGCGCGTTGCGCGCCTATCGCACGCAGTTCTTCAATCCGGAATACGCCGGTACCGCGACCTACGTGTCGTCGGAAGCGTTCTGGACCTTCATTCATACGCGCGCGTTGTATTGGGGAAACCAGATTGGCGTAACCTACGGGGAGCCCCTCTACACGCGAGAACCGATCCGGGCTGCGTTGCCGCCGGGTCTGGAAGGATCGCCATGAGAATTGGCATTACCTGCCATGCGTCCGCCGGTGGCAGCGGAATCCTCGCGACCGAGCTGGGAATCGCCCTGGCGGAACGGGGGCATACCGTTCATTTCGTGACCTACGAATCGCCATTCCGGTTGCAGGGGTTTCACGACAACATCTTTGCACATTCAGTGGATATCGTTTCGTATCCCCTCTTCCGCAATCCGCCCTACTCGCTGGCACTCGCCACCAAGATTTCCGAAGTCGCGCTGGAGCACAACATCGAGCTATGGCATGCGCACTACGCGATCCCTCACGCGGTGTGCGCGATCCTCGCGCGGGACATGCTCCCGCCGGAGAAACGCTTCAAGCTTGTAACCACTCTCCACGGGACTGACATTACCCTTGTGGGATCAGATCCGTCGTTCTTTCGCATCACCAAGTACGGCATGGAAAGCAGCGATGCCGTCACGGCAGTATCTCATTGGCTCAGCGAGGAGACCGAACGCGAGTTCGCATTGTCCAAGCCGGTGCGGACGATCTACAACTTCCTGAACATGGACAAGTTTAATGCGTCTCCCGCCGAGCGCTGTAAGCTGGCCGAGAAGGACGAGAAGATTGTGATGCACATCTCCAACTTCCGGCCGGTGAAACGTGTTACGGATGTGATCCGGGCCTTCAAGAAAATCAGCGACCAGGTTCCGGCACGGCTGATTATGGTCGGTGACGGCCCCGAACGCATGTCCGCGGTTGGGGTCGCCAAACAACTAGGGCTCACCGACCGCGTAAAGTACCTGGGTAACCACGAGGCCATCGAATCCCTCATCCCCTGCGCGGACCTCATCATGCAACCTAGCGAACATGAAAGCTTCGGGTTGGTTCCTCTGGAGGCCATGGCCTGCGAAGTGCCGGTAATCGGAACCGACAGCGGAGGTGTCCGCGAAGTGGTTGAGAATGGGATTTCCGGGTACCTCTGTGAAGTTGGCGACACGGAATCGATGGCGGCGCGCGCCATCGAGATTCTCACTGACCCAAACCGGGCGCGCGAAATGGGTCGAAGGGGTCGAGAACGGGCGGTGCAATGCTTTTCCGAAGCGGCGATCATCGGCCAGTATGAGGCTCTGTACGATGAGCTTGTTGGAAGCCCGGCGGCGGTTATGCCCTAATCGTAGACCTAGTCCACGTCAATTAAAGATTACGTTGGCGAAAATCTCTCTTCCTAACCCATTGCGAAAGGCCGAATTGCAACTTTGCAACCACTCCCGGCATAATACTGTTAACTGTTTTCGGCGACCGATTTGCGTCTTGTGTAATCTCTAATTAACCTTATGAGCGGCAACCATAAACCCACAGCGTATCCGTCAAGAATGGGAGATACCGAAAATGACCTTGCCTGCTAAGTTCGGGGCGTGCATCTTGCTGGTCTTGCTGGTGATGACAGGGGTGGTAATCGCTCAAGACACTCCCACTGACACGGCGGATGCATCGGCGCAATCGGCAAGCGGGGAAGCGGAGACGGCCGCCGAAGTTGCGGCAGATTCGCGACCCGACGAACTCAAACAGCTCACCTTATGGGACATGCTGCGGGAAGGCGGGTTGATCCTGGCAATCATCGTGGGACTTAGCGTCGTAGCCGCCATCATGGCGATTTACTGTTTCCTCACGGTGACACCGCGGCGCGAGGTGCCGGCCCAATTCATCAAACGCGCCCACAACCAAATTCGCGCAGGCGACCTGCGTGGGGCTTACCAGATGTGCGAGGACCGGGACGAGCTGATCGCGAACGTCCTGCGCGCCGGACTGAAGATGCACGGCCATGACCGTTACGTCATTCAGGAAGCCATGGAGAGCGAGGGCGAACGCGGTTCCGCGGCGTTGTG
>JAHDWY010000389.1 GCA_023384315.1 Candidatus Hydrogenedentota bacterium
GTTCGCGATGTAGTTATGTATCCATCCCGGGCAGTCACCGGTCGCGTTCAAGACCGCAACGGGAACCCTGTGCAGGACGCGTGGGTAGTACCCATCGCAGGAACCGGCGTTAAAGAAGACTGGATGCTGCACCCTCGCTGGTACTACCTTCGCAGAGTTAAGACCGACCGAGATGGCAGGTTTCAGATCGATGCCGTCTGGCTAGGCGAATGCAGCCTTCTGGTAGACTCGCCCACCTATGTCATCCACGAAACCGGCATGATCCCAGTCGAGAAGCCAGCGTCCATCACATTAAGGCCGGGCGCGCGGGTGGCGGGCCAACTCATCTACGCGAATACAAAGGCACCAGTCCCAGGCGTGAGACTCCTGATCGACCGTGACCGGGAGACCGTAACTGACGCGGAGGGCCGCTTCTTCTTCCAGGGCGTGAAGCCGGGACAGAATGCGGTGCGTGTCGAGCACGAAACATTGTTCTCCCTGCAGCCCGGTTTCATCATACCCGAGGGGGGAGACGTTTTCGGTGTCGCATTAGAGGTCGTGCAGGGCGGAATCATCGAGGGCCGGGTGTATGACGCGCAAACCGGCGAAGGCATCCTCATGGCAGATGTCAGGATTGAGCGGGAAAGCAGTACGGATTCCACCTTCCCGCGTCCGGAGATGACTACCGCGAACAACGAGGGGGAATTCAAATTCACGAAACTACTGCCGGGGACCTACCGCGTAGAATGGGTGGATGCCACTGAATACGTACGATCCGTAAATCCTGAACTTGAGTCGCTGGAAGTCGATTACTGGAAGACCATTTCCGGCGTAGACCTCGGACTGATGAAAGGCGCCACCATTCGGGGCACGATCGTCGCCCCGCCAGAAGTCTTGGCGCAGCGGCCCATGGTTTCTTTCCGTTATGTGGACGAAGCAGTTCAGACCAGGCAAGACGAGCACAGAAGTTCGGGAGCCCAATCCGACGGTAGATTCCGGCTTGCCGGTCTTCTGCTAGGTGAACCGGTGATACTTCGGGCAGGTGGCGGCAAATGGAAAAGCGCGGAGGCCGGGCCGTTCACTCCGGGGATCGATGGAATCGAAGGCGTCACGCTTACTCTTCTGGAGAATCCCTTGGGGTCCGTAAGCGGAAGACTGGTTTATGGAAACGGACTCGCAGTCGCTGAGGGCGACATCGAATTGCAGCAAGTCGACGGATCCCACTTTGCCCGTGCTGAGATCGACGAGAACGGCGAATTCCTCGCGCAATACCTTCCGGCTGGCACGTACGAACTCCGAGCACGGGCCTATCGTATGAGGTTACCGGAACCAATGCAAATAGCCGTTGCCGACGGCCAAGCGTTAACAGGAGTCGTTGTCGATTTTGGTGGAGGTGGTGAAATCATCGCGGGGCATGTCGTAGACAATACAGGGACGCCGATACCGGGTGCAGAAGTTCGGATCCGCGGTCCCGAATTTGGGGGCGCTCCGCAGACTTCGGGCGAACTGGGAGAGTTCGCGGTCGTCGGACTGGCACCGGCCAGCTACGACGTGACTGTGCGCGCTGACGGGTACTCCATTGGCATGCTTAAAGGAGTACCGGCAAGTACGAAGAACCTCCGCGTTGTATTGGATCGGCAAGGGGCCATAAAAGGGCGAGCGATCAACGGTCAAACCGGCCAACCAGTCGATGAATTCGAGGTCGCCGTGGCACCTGCGAAAATGGTTGCGCTCGATACAGGAAGAAGCCTGCCATACCGACGTTTCATCCATGAAGAAGGAGCGTTTCGCGTGGACAACCTTTCGCCTGGCGCTTGGGTTGTCATCGCTCGGGCCCGGGGGATGTTTCCGGACAGCGTTGAAGTGGAGTTATCGGCGGGGCAAACAGCCACGGTCGCCGATCTGATGCTGCATCCCGGTGCGGTCGCGAACGTGATAATCGTGAACGCGCAGGGGCAGCCACTTCAAGGCGCGGAGGTGTATCCGAACGGATGGCCGGACTTGAGCGTGCAACTGAGGCCGGACAAGGGCAGCATCAAGACGAACGCGGAAGGCCTCGCGACCCTGGAGAACTTGGTGCCGGGAACGAATCTCCTTTATGTCACCCATGCCGACTACGTGCCGTCGCAGTTTGAGTTGGACGTGCAGGCGGGCGCGACGTTGTCGCCCACATTCACACTACACGAAGGCGGCGTGTTGGAGGGTATTGTTGCGGCTGAGGGGCGCCCCATCGCAGATGCGTATGTACGGTTGTCTTACGCAGACGCAGATCTGACGGGGTTCGAACATTTTCATACAGAAGCTCAAACCGATGCACAAGGCGCGTACCGCATTACCGGTCTTGTCACAGGCACCGCCGTTGTGGATGTCCACGGGCAGAATCAGAAACTGCGGCGAAACATAGCGGTGTCGCGCGGACAAACGTCGCGGGCCGATTTCAATTTCGAAACTGGTACTGCGGCAGTGACCGGAACCGTTCGGTTTTCCGCGACGGAGCCGGAATTTGAACAGACCATGCTGATGCTGGATGTGGCGACGCCTACGGGATTGGTCCAGTATGTAGCCCCGCTGGATCCTGACGGAAGTTTTGCGTTAGACAACGTGCGGACGGGTGAGGCCGAGTTAATGGCAGTCGGCATGAACGCTGACGGAAGTAGACGGATGAAAGTTGCGGTGTTGACGATTTCCCCGGGCAGCCGCATCACACAGGATATCGACTTCGGCCAGGGCGCGACGGTCCAGGGGATCGTGGACATACGTTTGGATCATCCCGAAATCTACGCAGTCCTTGTTGCCGGGGATGTGGACGCGAGCAATCTGAACAACGCGGCCTATGCGTCGATCTTGCACCAACGGACGATTGGGCAGATCGAGCTGGACGCATCGAGCCGCTTCCAATTCGACGCGGTCGATCCCGGCGAGTACACCTTGATAGTCGTGACGGCTGACCTGGGAGAGAAGACCGGCACGCCCGTCACCGTGCGCGAGGGCGACGAGGTGGTGAATGTGAACGTCGTGTTTCCGTAGTGGCGATGCGTGAGGCCCTCCTGGGGGCTTACGAGTCGGGATCGGAATCGCTGTTGGGGGAAGAGCCGAGGGGGGACGAATCGTTGCGGGAGACGAGTTCGCCGAAGTAGGCTTCGTTCTGGTGCTGCAGGCGGATCTGGCGATGGCACACGCCGCACTGGAATTCGAAGTCGATGGCGGCGTTTTCCGGCAGACGGATGTAGGTGCTGCAGAAGGGGCAGGCGATGCTCTTCTCATCCTTCTTGTAGTAATCCTGCAAAATCCGATCGATCTTGCCGTCGCGATAGCATTTGATCAACGCGTCGACGATGGCCGGATCGAACTGAGACCCCTTACCCTTTTCGATCTCCGAGATGGCGAATTCGGGGTCCAGTCCTTTGCGATAAGGGCGATTGCTGGTCATGGCGTCCAACGTATCCGCGACCGCGAGCAGGCGGCCTTCGATGGGAATCTCCTCGCCCTTGAGTCCAAATGGATAGCCTTTGCCGTCGTAGCGCTCATGATGATAAAGCGCATAGGGAATGAGCGGCACGAGGAACTCGATGTCCTGCATCATGCGCGCGCCGCGTTCGGGATGGACCCGCATCTTCGCGAACTCTTCGTCGGTAAGCCCACCGGGCTTCCGCAGTACCGCATCGTCGATGGAGATCTTGCCCACGTCGTGCAACACGCCGCCCATTTCGCACTCCCGCAGCTTCTCCTCGGACCAGCCGAGGGTGCGCGCGATCTCCAGCGCGAAATTCGTGACGCGCCAGGTGTGTCCGACAGTGTAGTGATCGCGCAGTTCGATGGCGTTGGCGAGCGCGATCAGCGTGTCCTGGTACGCCTTCTGGATCTTCGCGAGGTATTGGGCGTTGCGGATAGACGTGGCTGCGGGGCCGGACACGGCAACCAGCAATTCCAGGTCGCTCTGGGCGAAGGCGTTCTGCGTGCCGCGCGTATCGACGTAAATAATCCCGAGGATATCGTCCTGATGCTTCAGGGGCGTGCACATGGCCGACGTGATGTTCTGGGCGATGATGCTCGCGCCGGTCTCGAAGCGCGCATCGCTGGCGGCGTTGTACGTGATCACCGCTTCGCCGTTTTCGAAGGCCCGCGACACGATGCTGGAACTCATGGCGACTTCGGATTGCCGGTCGCCTCGTTTCACGTACTCCGTAACGAGTTCACCGGTGCGCTCATCCTTGAGGAGAATGACGCCGTTGTGTGCGGGCACGAGACCGAAGATTTGGTCCATGACCCGCTCAAAAAGCTTCCGCAGATCGCGCTCGCTGGAGATGATCTGGTTGGCCTCATAGACCGCCGCCAACCGGTTCTGGGCGTCCCGAAGTTGCTCGGCGTTGATCCCATCCTGGGGCGCCTTGAAGAAGGTCCGGTAGACGTTGTCCGCCTTGTTCGCTTCGATCTTGCTGGCAGACTCCTCGGCATGGAACCGGACGCTTTGCCGGGGATCAGACCCCACGGCAGGCTGCGGACTCTGAACCGGACGTGGCGTGGTCATGGCGTCGCCAACGCGAATCTCGAATTTCATGTCTACGGGACCGATACGGATGACATCTCCGTCAGTAAGTCGATACTCCAAGACCCGCCGATCCCCAATATAGGTCCCGTTGCCACTGCCCAGGTCGCGCACGATGGTGCCAGCCGGGGTCTGCTGGATGACGGCGTGTTTGCGGGAAACCTGTAAGTCGTTTATTTGCAGACCATTCTCCGGGCTCCGCCCAATCGTGAGCGACCCGACGATGTCTCGTTCGGTGCCGTGGAGCGGTCCGGTCATGAGTACAAGGTATTCACGCTTCATTGGATAACCCGGCCTAGCCTCAAGTTCATGGATTGCAGCTACTTCATTGGGTTTTTTTCACTTATAACATACACCCGGAATAGGCGCAACGGAATTCGGGAGCCGGCCCAACGAGGTATCCAACCCCCGGGTGGATGACCACAATATTTGGTATGGAGCCCGAAAATCCCTACCACAAATTGTAAAATCTCCTTGACACCCTATGTCCGCTTGGCTAGAATATCAGTATCTTAAGCGAGATTCGCAGTTGACGAGCCGTACAGACGGCAGCATCCGTACAGTATACCGGATGGTGTGCGTAGCGTGTCG
>JAHDWY010000390.1 GCA_023384315.1 Candidatus Hydrogenedentota bacterium
ATGATAACGCCGAGAAACACCCCTCGCGCACCTTGCAGGGCAGGGTGTTCGGTCACGGGTGGATTGGTGCCGGTTGTCGCCATATGCTCGGATTCCACGTCTCGTTGCGCCGGTGCGTATGGTAGCGGATGATGGCGGATGGTATCCATGGGGGTGATGGATTCGGCTCTGGGGCCGGACGGGAATCATTCCCGTCCTGCTATTTGCGGATCTCGACTACGAGGAAGGGGTTGAAGCAGGAGCGGCGGAGAATGCCGGGCATATTCTCCACGTACGACACGATGGCGCCTTTGAAGAGGCGCAGGAGGCCGAGGGATCCGGTGCGTTTGAAGGCGAAGTAGTGCTTGAGCGGGAGCGCTTCGGCGGCCGAAGCATTGTTGTCCACGCAGAAAAGCCGCCTCAGTTCGCCAAAGGAGAACAGGTGGTACTTGCCGAAGGGTTTGTGAAACGTCATGCCGAAGCGATCGAAGACGTAGCGGCGGAACCGCATGGTCCCTTCCGGCGTCGCGTCGTCCGTGGGTTCGTGATGGATGTCGATGGGGAAGGACTTGTTCGGGCAGGTGACGAGCAGCCTGCCGCCCGGTTTGGTAACGCGGAGCATTTCTTTCGCAAATGCGATCCGCGTTTGCTGGTAGTTGTCGGCCAACGTGTAATGGCCGACCTTCGTGCCGATATGTTCGATGGTGCCGAGCGTGTACACGGCGTCGAAGTAGTCATCAGGAAAGGGCATGGCTGCGCCGTCGCCGAGGATGAAATGGCGCGGGTCGTTGCCGACGCGCTTCCAGAATTTGGATAGACAGGGAATGTCGAGCCCGTAAGATTCGTAGCCTTCCTCCGCGAAATAGCGAATGCCCATGCCGACGCCGCAGCCCACTTCGAGGATGCGCTTTGCATCGTCTCTGTCGGCCCAGGGTTTGAGAAACTCGTCGTAAAACCGCCGCCACGACGCCTGCTGCTCTTCCGCGTAATCTTCGCTGGTGGATTCCATCTCGTAGAACGCAGCGTCAAGGGTGAAATCGAAATAGCCTTCTTCATTCGGAGAATAGGTGTCGCCGGTTTCCGGACAGAAAAGGTCACCGTCGCGAGCGACGAGCGGGTGATGCGTACGCGGGCAGACCAATGTTCCTTCAAGCGCTTGGGTAAGCGGGGCGGTCATGACTTGGTGCGGGCCAGCAGTTCGCGCAGGCCGATGATCGTTTTGGCGTCTTCGAACTCGAAGCGTTTGAGCCGGGCCTCCAATTCGGCGATGGGGATTTCGACGATTTCGACACGTTCGTCGTACTCAAGCCGCTGCTCGGTCATTGTAAGATCGAAGGCGAGGTAGATCTCATCCCGTTCATTCGTAAAACCGGGGGAACAATAACACGACGCCACATGCTCCAGACGCCCGGCACGATAGCCGCACTCTTCCTCCAGTTCCGTGTGCGCGCGGCGCTCGGGATCGTCGTCCGGCTCAAGCCGTCCCGCTGGAATCTCAAGAACATCCGCATTGACGGCCGCGCGAAACTGGCGCACGAGAATGACGCGGTCACCCAGCACCGGTACCACGCCAACGCCGCCACCGTGTTCGACGATTTCGCGGTAGGACTCCGTGCCGTCTTCGAGGCGGACGCGCCCCTTGCGGATGCGAAAGATTGGGCCTTCGTGGATGAGTTCGGAATTGAGCCAGGTTTCTTTCACGAGGTGGAGGTTCCTTCATGCTGTTTTCACGGCACTCTACGGAGAAACCGCGGCCGATGCAAGCGCTTCCATCTCCTAAATTGGGAAGTTTGACGGCATAAAACGAGGAGAAGAATCGGCGACGCAGGTAGAATCCCAATACACATCCCCCTTGATCCCCCTTCAAAGGGGGAATTGTGTACAACGCGAAGCGTTGTGCACACCTGAGAGGGCCTCGATGCGGACACGACGCTCAACAAATCTACGAAGGCCATCGTCGAAGAGAATTCCCCCTTTGAAGGGGGATCAAGGGGGATGTTCTTGTCGTTCTTATGAATGATGTTGTGAAAGCCTGCAGCGCAGCGCGAACGATTTTCCCCTACTGAAAAAGCTTGGGGCGTTTGGTGCCGTCGCCCATGTCGATGACTTCGACGCCGGGCGGGGGCGTGTATTCGAATCGCTTGGGATCGATTTCGGGATTAACCTTGATGTCTGTATAGTCCGTCGTCAACATGGCGTTGCCTTCGTCGTCCAAAAGAATCGACCGGACCTGGATACCCGTCGACTTGTCCACGTAGAAACGGATGAGTTCGGCTTTGACCGGACCTTGCTGTTGACCGGCGTTGTTGGGCTTCACTTCGAACACGTAGGCATCCAAGCCGTTGACCGTTTCGTCGGGCAACAACGTGACTTCCCCGCGTTTGCGGATACTCTCGATCAGGCTTTTGCCGCCCTCGGGACTTTTTTCGTCTCCACTCTTAGGGGTCGCCTTCGAGTACTGTTTGCGCCCCATGGCTTCCATTTCGCTGTAAGCGACTTCGCCGTCGAATACGGTGAGCACCTTTTGCTCCATACCGCCGCCCAAGAGGGGCATGTTGCCGCCGAGCTTGTTCACAATCTCCATACGGAAGTGGGGGGTCTCCTCGATGGCCATGTACTCGACCGTCCCGTTGGCGGTGGTCGTAACCGCGAGGGGCCCCATGGGGATATTGCCGTTGACGGCGATGGTCGCGGTGTAGGCGTTGACCTTTTCCCAGACTGCCGCGATTTCCTCGGCAACCGAATCGATGGTCGGCTGGTCTTCAGAACGGGCCGGCGCGGTCAAAATTGCCAATGCCATCAAGCTGGCTATCAATAGCTTACGCATAAACGATCTCCGTGATTGCGGGTTAGGAACTTGGAGGATCAGACGACCGGAATCCAACCCCATTCACGGGGCCGTGGATTCAACGCGGGCGCCAGTCGACCGTACGATATGGCGGTCGTCGTACTGGCCACGCCGGAACTGGGGCAGATCCATTGCGCCCGGAATGTAATGCCAGGCCGTACTATATCGACTGCGGTTGCTGCGGTTTGGATTCGCCCCGTGCAGCAAATTCGCAGAAAAGAGGAGGACCGTGCCCCCGGGAATCTCCAGGTCGACCGCCCGGGATTCGTCCACCTCCACCCAACTCCCATAGGTGCCGGGGTTGCGGTGGTGGGTCTGCGGCCCGTCCTTATGGCTGCCGGGGATGACCTTGAGACAGCCGTTTTCGCGGGTGGTGTCTTCCAGATAAATGCCGCAGGTGACGATGTCGTCGGCCCAAGTGTCGAAGTAGAAGTTGTCCTGATGCCAGAAGGTCGATGTGCCCCCGCCCGGCAGAAGGGGGAAAAACTTCGTGCCGAAGACGTCGATTTCCGGTCCCAGCAGCGAGGCGACCTTGTCGACGATCGCCGGTTCCTTCGCCAAGTCGAGAACGCCCGGCACGGCGACGCATACGCCTTGGATTTTGTGGAGCATATGCCCGGGCCGCTCGACCCCGTTCTCGTCCAGTTCGAAGGTCCAGTGGGCGTCGCCACGGAGGCTCTTACTCCGCTCCACGGCGTTGCGTAACAGGGCCAGGTAGTGGTCGAGCTTTTCGCCACAGATCAGGCGTTCAAAAGTCAGGTACCCCTGGTCGAGGTATTGCTCCAATTGACTGGGAGAGAGCATGAGTCATCCACCTTACGTTGTCACGCAGACTATCTTACTCGCCGGACGTCTATCCGATCGAGTTCAGGAACTGCAGGATACGGGCCGTGGTTTCGTCGTCCTCGTCGCCGATGTTGCTGTTGATGGTGATGTGATTCTTGTTGGGCTGGTGGTGGACCTCTGCGCGCACATCTGCATCGCGCAAGGCCGTGGCAAGTTTTTCGGCTTGCTCGCGCGAAGCCTTTCGTTTCCCGGCGTGGACCAACAGGAATGGCGGGATGTCCTTGCCGGGTTTCGCATGGGTTACGGGTGAAGCATCGACCCACACGTCCTGTTCCTTTCCAAAGGCGCGTTCGTAACGGCCCTGGGCGAACAACTCGCCGCTGTTTACCATTTTGGGAATGTCATAGCCGCCGCCGTCGAGCACAATGACGCCCCTGATAATCGACAGGCCTTCTCCGGCTTCCTGGAGGTAACGTTCATCGGTGGCGACCAGTGCGGCCAGGTGCGCGCCGGAGGAATGGCCGAGCACAAACATCCGGTTGGCATCGCCGCCGTACTCCGCGACGTGCTCGTGGAGCCATGCGATGGCGTGGGCCACGTCTTGCACATGCGCTGGGTGTTGTACCTCGGGCGAGAGCCGGTAATTGATGCTGGCGAACACATAGCCTTGGGATGTGAAGAACTGGGGCTTGTTCCCTTCCCATCCTTTGTCGCCGGCGCGCCAGGAACCGCCATGGATGAAGACCATGACCGGAAGATTGTCGCCTTCAAGGGGTCGATAGATGTCCAGCGAGTTCCGTTCGGGGTCGGCGGGTGGAGGCGTGCGATACACGATGTCTCGCGTGATGCGCATGTCATTGTTGATCTCTTCTTCGGCCGCATCAGCCCCGGTCCAACCGAGGACGAGGGCAGTCAGAAAGATGGCGAGGAGGGGAATCTTGATTCGCATGGCTGATCCTTATTGTGTGCGCGCTAAACGCGCATCGTAAGAAGTGCAAGTGCCTTGGGAGAGTAATGGGGACAGTCACCCTTTTGCTTCGCAATCATTGAAAAAGACACGGATTATTCACTCGCAAAAGGGTGACTGTCCCCATTTTTCTTCTCAATCTTCCCGTATCAGGATAACTTTGCGCCGAGGGCGGCAAAGGGAGCGGCGGCCATCTTGAAGGTGTCCCGCGCCACAGGCGACCAATCGACCAGGCGAGCGAGATACGGCGCCGCGGCGTAGTAGGCGTCCACGACGGGCTTGCCCCAGGCAGTCTTCAACAGCCCTTGATCCCGCAACGTGCGGAGGTTCTGGAGTATTTCCGGATTGTCCTGGAATGCCTTGGCCGCGGGGCAGGTGGTTGTACCGGGTCCGGGCCCGTCGGGTGGCGGCGGGTTGGTACCTGTCAACCAGCCTTCGGCCTGGGGGAAGAAATCCCGGAACGACGTGTACCAGTCCACGTTACCGGCGGTATCCGTGCATGAATGGG
>JAHDWY010000391.1 GCA_023384315.1 Candidatus Hydrogenedentota bacterium
ATGGCCACCTTCTCATAAGCCAGCCAACTGTCAGGTAATTACGATCTCATTTCACAATGTGGAGCGGGAATTATCTTACGGGCACACGACGAATCGGCAGATCAAGCAAGAAAGCTCAAGGGGCCGTCGCGACTGCGTGAGGGTATGTCATGACATATTTCAGCGCGGAGTCTACGGCCGAAAGGAAGTCACTTCCAGCACTACCCCGATTCTCTTCTCGCCAGACCGCGCGTCTAGAATCTCAACAGATACTTTTGGTTTGTTCTTTAATCGTTTTGCCACTTCCAGGTAACGCGACGAGCAATCCGCTCGCGGACCTCTTCCCAGGGTTCCCCCGCGGATTCACCTGCCATGACTCGGCGGGCGCGCCGTTCAATCTCTTTCGCCCAGGCGGTTTGCACGGCGACGGGGTCTTCTGTTGGCGGTTCGTCCAGGCTCGCCAGGAGTTCGGCTGCGACGTCCGCGCGCTCGTCGGGTGCCAGCGCCAAAGATTCACGGAGCAAGGTTTGCGCGCGGTTGTTCATGGGGATATCCTAAGGCGAGAGTCATCGCCCGGGCAAGAACGTTCCGGCCGTACTCGGCGACAGAATGCCGCGTAACTTCCGGCGTGTCAGCGGGGCGGTGGCGTGCGGCAGTGCGTGGAGGAGTTCGCGAGAGTTAAGGAGGTGCGCGTGGCGGTTAATGCGAGAATCCTGGAGGAGGCGCTGAAACTGACTGCCGTTGAACGGGCGGAGTTGGTTGATAGCCTTTTGTCCAGCTTGGATGAGCCGGATCGAGCGATCGACACATTGTGGGCAAGGGAAGCCGAAGCTCGAATCGACGCCTATGAACAAGGGCAAATTAATGCGGTCACTCTGGACGAAGTCCTGAAGAAGTACAGGTAAACGGGACCTTGAGGATACGCTTCCTTGAAACGGCTCAGAGTGAGCTTGACCAAGCCGTTGATTATTATAACCGCGAAGCGCCCGGGCTCGGTGATGCATTCTTGAAGGAAGTCTTGAACGCGATTAGCAGAATCGGTGATTTTCCGGATGCGTGGCAACGGCTTTCGGCACGAGCGCGCCGATGCCAAACCCGCCGTTTCCCTTACGGAATCATCTATCAAGTCCGGGACGACGAAATTATGGTCATCGCCATCGCCAATCTGCACCGGCGTCCCGAGTACTGGAGCGACCGACTCGGTGGGCGAAGGTGAATTGAGTCTGTCTTCCACGTGCTGATGGGAGTTATCGATGATGCCTGATGCCATCATGAAAGAGCTGTGGGAAACGAAGGACGCTATCGCGCGAGAGCATGGGTACAACGTGGAGGCACTGGTCGCTCATCTCCGGGCCAGGAAGCGGCCGAAGAATCAGAACGTCGTCGATCTGCGCGCCGAGAGAGGTTCCGCCGGTCATCGTGGTTCAGCAGGTGCGGCGGAGGCGCCCGACGAACGCTAACCGGTAAGCTAGATCTGGGTTGCAGAAATTTGAAATGAGGATGCAAACGAGAGATAGGCCGATGATATACAAGACCGCGCTTCACAAAACTGAAGAAGGATTCAGCGTTTCCGCGCCGGGGCTTCCGAGCTGCTGGTCTCAAGGCGCCACGGAACCTGAGGCGTTGGAGAGTATTCCGGTTGCGATTCGGGGGAATCGTGCGGTTCCAGATGATATCTTCAAAGTCGTCGCGGTGCGCGCAGTGGAAGTGATGGGGCGTGCGGGACTCTACACGGATCGAAACGGCGGATGTTTCCGTGAGATTGTCTGCCCGTCGCTTTGACCCGGCCCCCCGGATCTCGGGTAGAATACGCAGGTGTATTGCGGCGTAATCTGCCGCGCATGGTTAGAGTCGTTGGAACAGCTGGTAAGGAGCTTTCTTCAGTGCGAATCCTACTCGCAGCCTCGCTTTGCGTGCTCGTGGTTTCCTGTGCTTCCGACAACGACGTGGGGGTTGTGGAAAAGGTCAAATACGACTTCGGCATTGGCGAGAAGCCGGAAGGGTACGAGACGGGAAGCGATCGCGTCATGTCCCGTCTGGATGCGGTTGGAAAAACCGAGATGAAGCGCATGAACGTGGAAGGCCGCCACGGCGATATCAAGTTCCAGGAGGAAGGGACTCTTGGCGGCAAGTACTACAAGGAAGTCAAAGTGTACGAGGCGTACCGGCCCATGGACGCGCGGGCGGTGTCCCGGACGTCGCATGGCGAACGTGGATACGTGGGCTACGTGCAATACGATTTCCAAGTCTATCAGAGTCCCCGTGTAGCGACGCGGGTTGAGGCGGAAGCTTCGTCTGCCACCATTCGCACCGACGTCGCGGGCCGCGAGACATACCGGTACAACTTTGGTCCGTCCGGCGCGTGGGACGGGGGTCCGGGGGAAGAGACGCGAGACTGATCGGGCGCGGTGTTGCGGTACGGAAGCCTGGGCAGTAGCTTCTCGAATCAGGGGGTCATCAGTATGAAGTACGCAGTACCGTCACGCTACCTGTCTGTCCTGTTGGCATTGCTAGGTACGGGGGCGGCATTCGCCGGTCCACTTGCCGACTACGTCAACCTGCCGGATCCGTCTTACCGGTACAGCCACGTGAAGACCATTCCGGGGCAGGGTGTCACGACGCACGTCCTCGACATGACTTCGCAGACCTGGAAGGAAGGCGAAGTGGCCCCGTCCAAGTGGGAGCACTGGGTTTCGGTCATCGTTCCCGACGACGTGAAATACGACACGGCGTTGCTGCTCGTAACGGGCGGCAACAACAAGCACGACAAGATCCCCGAGGATGTGCCGCTGCCGTTGCAGTTGATTGCCATGCAGACCAAGTCCGTCGTCGTCATCTTGCAGGGGGTGCCGTGCGAGCCGGTCGCATTCCGGGACGAATCCCGCACGCGCACCGAAGACGAGATCATTGCGTACACCTACAACAAGTATCTCGAGACCGGCGATCCGAGCTGGCCGCTGCTGTGCCCCATGGTCAAGAGCGCGGTTCGCGCGATGGACAGCGTGCAGGACTATTGCGGCAAGAAATCGGAAAAGAAGACGTCCATAAAGAATTTCGTGATTACCGGCGCTTCCAAACGCGGCTGGACGACCTGGTTGACCGGCGCGGTGGACGATCGGGTGCGCGCGATTGCGCCCATCGTGATCGACATGCTGAACCTCGACGAGCAAATGCCGCGCCAGCTTTCCTACTACGGCGTCTACAGCGAGGCCATCCAGGACTACACCGACTTCGACATCCAGGGCCGGATCAATACCCGCGAGGGCCAGGATCTACTGAAGATCGTCGATCCCTATGAGTATCGCGAAACGCTGACGCTACCCAAACTGGTCCTGCTGGCGTCGGGCGATCAGTACTGGACCATCGATGCGGCTGAACTGTACTTCCCCGGTCTGGTGGGCGAGAAGCACATCCGCTACGAGGCCAACGCCGATCACGGCGTTGATCGCAGCCAACCTACCATTCAGGCCCTGGCCGCTTTTTACGACAACATTCTCAACAACCGCAAGACCCCCACGTTCACCTGGGAGATGAATCCCGACGGAAGTTTTGTAGTTACACCAAATGAGACCCCGGTACGGGCGCGGTTGTGGACCGCCTTCGCGCCCAACAAGGACTTCCGCCTTCAGACCATCGGCTCCGGGTGGAGCAGTTCAGATCTCACCGCGGGACCCGACGGCAATTATTCGGGCAAGGTCGACGTACCGGCTGAAGGGTACGTGGCGTACTACGTGGAACTCGAATACCCCAGCGAACTGGGCTACAACTACACGCTGACCACCGTCGCAACAATTCCGGGGCAGGGCGGGGGAAGCACCGGCATTCTGATTTTGGCGCTGACCGCGGTAGTTATCGCCGTAGCCGTCTTCGTGATTGTGAGGGTCGTGCGCAGCTAGTGTAGCGAATTTGAAATTCGTTTCATTTCTTGTCCCGGTATCTGAAGGAACATCCCCCTAAATCCCCCTTCAAAGGGGGACTTTGAGCAACACGTCACACAAGATCTTTGAGAAGGAACTTAGGGTTCAGGACACTAGTCCAGCGTGGCCGAACGATTACCGTGAGGCGGGGCCGGGTTGCATGGCTTCGGGGGCGCGGAAGATCTTTCGTGCCGTATCCGTCGCGGGAAACTCCACATTCGATTTCACGTACGAGACATGCCCGTCCATGTATCCCACGTTGATGCCGTCCCGGGTGTCCACAGGAGTTTCGAAGAAGATGGGGATCTCCGATTGGGCGCTCGCCGATCCGGCGGGATTGTTGATGTCGGTGATGAAGAATCGCTCAATACCTTCTCGCGGACGGTAAAGTATCCCCGCTTCGGTTTCAATCGAATCGCCCAGGTCGGCGCGCGCCAATTTCTTTAGGGTCGAATCCAGCGCCGTCGCTTCCTCGTCATTCTTGACGACCCAGCCGGGGTACGCGTAGCTCATCGCGGCGATCCGGGTCACTTCGCGCCAGTCGACTGGATCTTGCGCAACCAGCTCATTGAGCCGCTCCTGGAGTTCCCGCGCGTCCGGGCGGCTGGGGTTCACGAGGACCGAGAGATCCGAGAGGTACTTGGGGTACACGCGTTCGATGTCGAACATCCAAAGCCCCTCGTATGGCGTAAGCGGGGGAAAGGCCTCGCCGGGACTTTCATTCGCATACATCTTCATGACGATACCCAATTGCTTGAGGTTGTTCTGGCTCGATGCACGGCGTGAGGCTTCGCGGGACCGGGATAGCGCCGGCATCAGGATGGCCGCGACGATCAGCGCTACCGCGAGCATTACAGACGCCTGCACCCAAAAGGCTTGCGACCTCCGGCGTTGCGACAGTTCGAGATCCCGCTCTTCACGAATCGTGGCCAGCGTGCGCGTGGCCAGGCCTGGTGGCGCTTCAGCCTCCGGCAACGCATCCAGAAGGGCCAACGCGTCCCGCTCGCGGACCAGATCTTCCTGCCAGGCGGGGTCGGCCGCAAGCATGGCTTCCACGTGGGCATGTTGCTCCTCGGACAAGGTACCGAGCAGATACCCGCGGAGCAGCTCGAACCGTTCGCTATGGGAATCTCGTTCCGTCATTCCACAAACTCTCGCAATTCATCCA
>JAHDWY010000392.1 GCA_023384315.1 Candidatus Hydrogenedentota bacterium
GAAACGGACGCTGGGCTGCCCGTTGAAGACGAAGGGATCGAAGGAGGCTTAGAGGAATGATCGGTCGGCTCATGTCAATAGTGCTCGCCGGATTCGTAGCGCATACCGGGGCGCTTGCCCAGGAGATGCCGGCATCCTTCGTCCAGTCCGCGTACGAAAGTGTCGCTCCGGCCGTGTGCGTGGTGAAGTACGCCTCCGAAATCACCAACCCCAACACGGGGCGCACCAGCCGCCGCAATACGCGCGCCCTCGGGTTGCTCGTGTCCAAAGACGGTCTCGTCATGGCCCACGGCCACATGCAAGTGGACGATTCCGAGCCGTTCGCCATCCGCGTCGCGGTGGGCGAGGGTGATGACGAAAGAGAATACGATGCGCGCCTCTTGCGCAAACCGGAAGACGTAAACGTCTGCTTCGTACAGATTGAAACGGAAGAGGACATCTCGTTTCCGTACGTGCAGTTCGCCGATCGGACGCTGGGCCTCGGCGACCCTCTCATGCTGATCGGACTGCTCGGCGACTCGCTTGATTTCAGCCGGTCGGTGCTCGTTCGCCGCGTAGGGGCCATCATCGAAAAACCGCGCACGACCTACTGCATCGATGAACGGCTCCTTTTTGGCTTTGTCGGTTCGCCCGTAATCGATTCCCGAGGCGACGTCGTCGGTGTGGTCGGCTTCGACCTCTCTTCAACGGAAGGCGGAGAACTCTACGTGCGTAGCGGGCATCCGCTCGTCTATCAGACCGCCTTGTATCAAGAATTCATCGAGAACCCTCCGAGCGAAGACGCTGACAAACCCGAAGGCGACGGTGCATTCCTGGGCGTCTTTACGCAACCACTGACCGACGACCTCGCGGAATACTGGGGCCTGGCCCCGGACGGCGGTGTGGTCATCGGCACTATCATCGCCGGGTCGCCGGCTGCGGCGGCCGGCCTGCAAATGGGCGACGTAATCACACGCTTCGACGGCGTGCCTGTAAAGGCCAAACAAGACCGGGAAGTGTTGGGCTTTACAAAACTGGTCCGCGATGTGGGCGCGGGCAAGACCGTTCCCGTAACGGTCTTGCGCGACGGCGAGCCTGTCGAATTGTCGGTGACCCTGGCCGAACGCCCGAAGTCAGCCCGCGACGCCGGTGAGTTCGAGGATGAACTGTTCGGCATGACCGTGCGCGAGATCACCACAGACGTTCGAATCCTGCTGAACCTCTCAGAAGATGTGCAGGGCGTCATCGTGCGGCGTGTGAAGTCCGGTAGTTGGGCCTCGCTCGCCGAAATTATCCCCGGCACGATCATCCTCAACTTCGGCGGCCATCCCGTCACGAACCTGGATGACTACAAGGCCGCGGTGGAGAAGCTCAAGACGGAGAAGCCGGATGAAATCGCGGTGTTCTGCCGCGTCGGCGCGCGCACCGGGTTCTTCCGAATCCAGCCTCGCTGGGGGAATGGAACCGCGAATCAATAGCGAGGACACCGTGAGAATCCAGGGGCGATGGCATCGATTATGGATCATCGCGCTGTCCGTGGCAGTGGCGCTGGCCGCCCTGCCTGCGCCCGCGTGTAACCGCCCACCGGAAGAGGACCTGTTTGCCGCCGGCGAAACGCTCTATCTCGATCAGCGTTACGACGAAGCGATTGGTACGTTTAAGCGCTTTCTCGTGGACAATCCCAATCACGCGGGCGCTCATTTCTATCTCGGCACCTGCTATCTTGCATCCGACGACAATCGCTGGCTGGGGATCGCGCAAGGGGAACTCCAAACGGCGATTGCCCTCTTCGAGCGGCAAGGCAAAGTCAGCCCCATTCCCCGGTTCAACGACACGTACTTCGAACTCATCAGTCACATCAATCTTGCGAAAATCTACTTGGGATTGGTCATCACCATCGTGGAAGACCGATCGAGCCTCCCCGGCCTCGACCGGCGCAGAGCCGTTGAACTGACATTGGAAAGATGCGAAGAGCAATACGATATCGTCGCTCAAATTGATCCCGAGAATGCCGATGTAGCCTGGCTCCGCGGCCAGATTGATACATTGCGCCGCGCCCTTTCTATCCCGCGCCAGCCATCGGCGCCCTCCCAATTGGAAATCTAGCGCGCGTTCGCTCAATATCGAACGTGGACGAAACCCGTCTTCCTCCAATTCGGTTGAGAATTTCCAGGAGAGCGCGATGTCATTATCTTCTTCCCGACCATGCGAACGCTGGAACCGGCGACAGTTCCTCGGCACAAGTGCCGCAGGCATGGCCGCCGTGGCCTTCGGACATTCCGGATTCGCACAACCGCCGGCCCGTCCGAACATCCTCTGGATTTGGTCCGACAACCTGGCCTACGGGGATCTCGGATGCTACGGCAACGCCACGATCAAGACCCCGAACATCGACGCACTCGCGCGCCAAGGCGCCCGCCTGACGCAGTACTACGTGGCGCACAGCGTGTGCAGCCCTTCGCGCGCCGCGCTTTTGACTGGCCGGCAACCCTGGCGCAGCGGCGTTGTCGATGTATTGCGGCCCGACAGCCCGAGCGGGCTGCCCGCCGACGAGATCACGTTAGGCGACGCGCTCGCCTCTGCCGGATACGCCACCGCCGCCTTCGGCAAATGGCATCTGGGCGATCGCGAAGAGTTTCTTCCGCGTCAGCGGGGGTTCGACCACTATCTGGGTCTTCCCTACAGCATGGACATGTTGCCGACGGTATTGATCCGGAACAACGAAGTCATCGACCGGCTCGACGGTGACAAGGTGCAGGACGTGACCACGCGCCTCACCGATGACGCCATCGCCTGGATTCGGGAGCCGCGCGACCGGCCGTTCTTCGTGTATTTCAACCACACGCTGCCCCATCCTCCCATCAACCTCCCACCGGACCGCCGCCACGAAGGGCGCTCGGCCTACCAGGACGCCTTGGAGTATATGGACGCCGAAGTCGGACGCCTGCTGGCCGCGCTGGAGGACGCGGGTCTCGCGGAGAACACGCTCGTCATCTTCAGCAGCGACAACGGACCCATGTTGCGCGACGGCGACACGGGCGGCCTGCGCGGCCGCATTCGCGAGCATTACGAAGGGGGGCTCCGCGTGCCGTTCATTGCGCGGCATCCCGGCAAGATTGCTGCAAGCGCGGAGATCGATACACCCTGCACGGCCCTCGATGTGTTTCCCACCTTGATCCATGTCGCGGGCGGGGAGCTTCCAGAAGACCGCGTGTACGACGGTGTGGATATCTGGCCCGTACTGACGCAGTCCGGCGAAATCGCGCGAGAGGAGCCCTTCGTGTGGGTCTATCTCGAACGCGTCAACACCCTCCGCGACGGGCCTTGGAAACTCCATCTTGCCCACGGCGACGCGCTACTGAAGGAACCGGAACTCTACGACGTCGAGGCGAACCCGCAGGAAAGCGTCCCCATGCAGAAGGAGCGCCCCGAGGTCGTGGAACGCCTGACCGCGTACGCGCGCGAATACGAGGAACAACTGCCCAAAGTCTGGCGGCTCGAGTATCCCGTACGCGATCCCGAACGGCGCCCCAGCGGCGTGCGCCGGGAGTAAGATATCGCGCATGACAGCAACTTGGGCGGGTAGTTCGAATGATCTAAACGAAACTGCGACCAGGACGGCGCAGTGAACCACGCCCAACATGAAGCCGGGCCGTTTCGCTTTGACGGGGGGATGGGGTTGATGAAGCTCCGGTCCGTCAATGTCGTCCGTTCTGCTTCGATGGAGGCTGCATCCGCTTCTCTGGCCGATTCGCATCGCGGGCTTGCGGTCACTGTTTCAGAAGCCACTACTCAACGTTCACGGGTCCGTCAACCGCCCCAATCCCTGTATCGGATTCGAGGTCTGACAGGAGCGTGCCCTCTGCGCGCTGCAGGTCCGCCATTGCCGCAAGAAGCTGGGTTTCCGACAGAGCGAGACGCGTCTCTTCGCTGATGAGATCGTCTTGCACCTGAATCAGATGAAACGCCGTGGAATCACCAAACAGGAACCGCTCTTGCTCCGCCTTGAAACGGGCTTGCTCCAGTGTGACGGTTTTGCGCGCGTTCTCAACAAGCACCGCGCTCTTCGCCATTTGCCGGCTCGCTCTCCGCACGTCCTCGTCGATGAGCGACCGAATCTCGTCACACTCCAGTTGGATCTGGTCGAACTGGCGCTCGGCAATCCGGTATTCCGCCCGCGCGCGCCGGTTGCCAATCGGCACTGACGCTTTCAGTCCCACACTCCAGGAATCCGAGCCGGCAGACGAATCCCCGACCAGCAGCCCGCTGAAATCGCTATCCGAATCCACTTCGACATATCGTCCCGTAAGGTCCAGCAACGGATACCGGGCATTCCGGCGTTGACGCAATGTCAGTACGGCGATTGCCTGCTGGGCGTCTTTTACGTGAAGCTCGGGGCGCCGCTCCAACGCTCGGCGAACTCGTTCATCGACAGGCTCCCCGTTCTGCAAACCTTCCAGGTCCACTTCGGGTCTCTCCGACGTGGGAAGAACGATGGCTCGTGCAAGCAGATCGCCGTCCCTGAGGTTCAGTGCTTGTTTGAGCCGGTCGCTGGCGAGTCCCACGTCCGCAAACGCGTCGATCAAATCGTTCTGCCTGCGGGCGACCGCAGACTGCGCAGTTAGAACATCGAGTTCGCTGCTCGCGCCCAGATCGTTCCGCTCCTGTGTCTCATTCAGGAGCTGCTCGGCGGTGTGGACAGCCGATTCCCGTACACGTAGCGCAGCGTATGCTCCCACGAGTTGCCAATACGTACCGATCGCATCTGCGACCGTGTTTTGTTGCAGCAGATGCAATTCCGCTTCGCTAATCGCAAGACCCGCTTCCGCTTTCCGAATCTCCGCGCGATTTACCCGAATGCCCGCGCCCCGTAACAGCGGCTGCGTCACGGCCAGCGCAACACGATCTTCCTTGGTCGAGTTGTCGCCGCCAACAACATTCACATCTTGGTCAAAATCTGACCGTTTGAAACTCAAATCGTAGGTTAGCCCTGTTGGAAGCTTGCCGCCGATTCCTGTTTCGATCTCTAGAGTGGAAGTTTCTGCCGTACTCGGCCCCGTGGGAGTGACCTCTTGCGCGATCTC
>JAHDWY010000393.1 GCA_023384315.1 Candidatus Hydrogenedentota bacterium
CGCCTTTTCGGAGACCTTGCACTTCGATGTCCCGCTGGATGATGGACCGTTCCTTGGTATTGAGATAGGTGATCAGGTAGTCCTTAAGTTCCGTTCGGTATCGAGCCGCAACGAGTTCCACGAAGTTTTTTCCGACGAAGTCGCGCGGTGGAATACCGAAAATGGTCGCGGCGGCGGGGTTGACCGAATCGATTCGGCCGTTGCCGTCGATCATGATGATGCCCAAGCCTGCGTAGGCTACGATAGACGCGTAACGCGCCTCACTCTGACGAAGGCGATCCTCGATGGTCTTGCGACGGAGCGACAGGAGCGCGGCGGCCCAGATGGCCACGATGGCCAAGACGCGGTCAAGTAGTGCCACCCGGATGTCGCTCGTGCCTTCGGCGTAGAAATGGCCAATCATGACGAGGAGGGAACAACAGGCGGCAACGGTGATCGTGTATCGGCGGTCTGGCGACCACAGGGAGATGAGCACGACGACCACATAGGGAACCCCGCCCGCAACGCCCACTGGCAAGAGGCTATCCAACAGAAACGTGCCGAGGGTCAGCACGAGCGTCAACAGGACAAGATTAACGCTGGTTTTCGAGTACATCGTAAGCAAACTTCCTCCAGTGCCGACGACTGTGCAACCGGTCCGGCGATGCACCAAATAATTATGCCATGCTCCGGGAAGATTGTTTTTTCACTTCCCGCACCTATCGCATTTCAGGGTAGAAAAATATTCTGAGTCGACCCATGTATCTACGCAGAATCACGGGAAAAGCGCGATATATCCACAATTCACAATCGCGGGAATGACGTTATTGCTCGACTGTGGACGAGGCACCGATGCGGGCCGAACGCAGGAGCGCGTCAATGACCGCCATATTCGCTACCGCGTCGTCGACGGTCCATCGGGGCGGACGGGCGGAGCGAACCGCGTCGGCGAAGTCCTCCACTTCAAGGTGGTAGCCATTGCCGCCTGGCGTGGCGATACGTTCCTCTTTCGCACCGCGCCGCAAGACTATCTCGCCTCGCTCCTGCCCGGGAAACCAGGGATTCTCCAGTACGATCGCCCCTTCTGAGCCGACGATTTCCGCGCGGGCCCGATCGTAGGACTCGATGCTGCAATCGATTTGCGCGAAGACGCGGTCGGAGAACTGGAGCACGCCGACCAACGTATCGTCGACGCTGGTGCGGCGCTCGAAGGCTACAACTCCTTCCGGTTCAGCGCCGGTGACCAGCCGGGCGAAGTTGACGCAGTAACACCCCACGTCCATGAGGGCGCCTCCGGCGAGTTCAGGTGAAGCGGGGATTTCTTCGCGGTTGGAGAGAAAGAAGGAGAATGAAGCGTGGATTGAGACGAGATTTCCGATGACGCCCTTGAGCAAGAGACCTACGAGCTGTTCGTAGAGGGGATGAAACCGGTACATGAACGCTTCGGCAACGGGCACGCTGGTCTCCTGGGCAACGCGTTGCACCTCGCGGGCTTCTGCAGCGTTCGCGGCAAATGGTTTCTCGCAGAGCACCGGCTTACCCGCGTGCAGGCATCGGATGGTCCACTCCGCGTGCATGCTATTCGGGAGGGGGATATAGACGAGGTCGATGTCTTCGGACTCGATGAGTGTCTCATAGGACCCGAAGGAACTCGGTATACCGTGCTCGCCCGCCCACGCTTTGGCCCGGGCGGCGTCGCGACTGGCGACCGCGGATGGGACGCCGTTGGAACTCATGCGAATGCCGTTAATCACGGCGGGGGCGATGTTTGCCGTCCCCAGAATTCCCCATCGTAGTTTATCTGCCATTGATACTCCTGACTCGATCCCGGTCCAGGGACAACGGGGACAACAGGGACAGCAGAGACACCAGGGACGAGGCGCCGCGCGCCATCAGATTGGATTCCGCGAGATCCAGAATCGTTGAGCGATTCGGAGACGGGAACATTTCCGGCCGTTCGCCCGATGTTCTTGATGTCTCTTCAGTACCTCTACTTATGCAGGTCCTTTCAAAGAGGGGGCACTTTCTCGTTCCCCCACACCTCAGCGATTGAAAAAATGTTCGACACTTGAGCCCCTAGTGATGGGAGAAGCATCGTTCCATGGAGAAGACCATGGCGGCGCTGGCCTCGTTGCAGGCGGCGATGGCGTCGTAGTCGTTTACGCTGCCGCCGGGTTGAACGAAAGCGCTGATGCCCGCGCGCGTTGCGGCGTCGACGGCGTCACGGAATGGGAAAAAGCCGTCGGAAGAAAGCACGGCGCCTTCGAGCGATTCCTCGCCTTTGTACTTGGACTTGGCTTTGACGATGGCTTGTTCGACGGCGCCGACGCGGTCCTGCTCGCCGGTGCCAACGGCGAGGGTCTGGCCGTGATGGGCGATGACGCAGCCGTTGGACCGGACGTGGATGTTGACGTACCAGGCGAACAGCAAATCGTCGAGTTCCCGGAGGGTAGCCGGGCGCGCGATATCGATGCGGCCGTGGGTCTTATGAACGTTGTAGGCCGGTACAAGGTCTTTCACGGACTTCACGCGCGACAGGTAGGGTTGGGCCAACACGATGCTACCGTCGTCGAAGACTTTCGTCTCATATCCCGCCGAGGGGTCGCCAATGAACTTAGGAAGTTTTGAATAGTCCGGTAATTTTATAATCCGGATTTCCTTGTTCCGGCGATACTTGTCGAAATTGAGAAAGGCTTCCATGGCGGCGTCGTCAAAGCCGGGGGCGGCGACGCCTTCCACGATGGTCTGCATGATGGCGTCGGCGGTGTCGGCATCGACGGTGCGGTTGAACACGACGACGCTGCCGAATGCGGCCTGGGCATCGGCATCCCGGGCGCGTTCGTAGACGGTGGCCAGGGGCATGCTCTCCACCTGCATGGCGACGCCGGAGGGATTGCAGTGCTTCATCACGGCACAGGCAGGGACGTTGAGATACTTTAGAATACCAACTGCGTGGTGCATGTCCTCGATATTAGTCTGGGAGAGCCCGCTTTTGCCGGTCTTGAGGAGTTCGTAGGCGCCGAGTACCAGGTTCTGACCGTCCGTCGGCCGGTAAAACGCGGCGGGTTGGTGCGGATTGGTGCCGTAGCGCAGGTCTTCGATTTTCTGATAGGACCGTCCCATTACGTCGATGGACGCCGGAAAATCGCCCTCGTTCCGACTGCGGTACATTCCTTTGAGGTCATCTGAAGGCATGGTCGAATTCTCCTCCTGCATCCGAATCGCGGTCCGAAAGTGTTGCGAGCAAAGGCCGGTGGGGTCCATTGCATCCATCGCAGGAACTCTGGGCCGGAAAATCAATAGGGACGCCCCACTTGCCCCCGTTGCCGAAAGCGGTAGGTTGCCAGACGGACACCGGAAAGTCAACGAAAGACAGTACTTGAATGAGACTCAGGGCATCTGGCGCCCGCGCATTTCTCGGAACATTTCCTGAAAAAGCTGGTATACTCTGTTGCACCCGATGGCGGGGTTCCCCAGAACGCAGAATCAAAGGAGGATTCCTTCGTGCGTTGTATTCCGGGCTTTGCAGTAGGACTCATTCTGACATTTGGCTCACTCGCACAGGCACAAGACCCGCCTGCCCCCCATTTCGTACCGCCGGACCAAAACGTTTATTACTACAATGGCGACATGAAGGTTGAGTTGGTCGTGGCATTGGACGAACTGGAAGCCACCCCGCCCAAAGGCATTTCCACGCAAGGACTTAAATCTCTTCTTCCTGGTGCGAGTCTTCGTGCGGTTCCGGGAGGGGAAAGCGTCCGGGTTAACTTTGGCAAGTCAGCTGCAACGGTGGCTGGATTGGAATCGACCGCACAAATTTTGCGTAGCGCGGGTTACGCAGTCCGGCCGGTGCTGTATGCTCCGGGTCAAACGGGTACTTCGGAGGCGGCCCAGGTCTTGACGCCGCAGTTCAGCGTAAAGGTCGCGAGCGGTCATACCATCGAAGAAATCGCCGCTGCGCACGGTGTTACGATTGTGGAAGCGATTGATTTCAGCCCGAATACCTACGTGGTCGAGACGAATGCCAATTCGCTCCTTGCCAGTTTGAATACGGCGAATGCGCTTTACGAATCGGGGGCCGCGGAATTTGCGACGCCGCTGCTGAAGCGGCAAATGCACAAGCGCTTGATCCCCAATGACTCGTTGTTCGGCAACCAATGGCATCTACGCAACACGGCGCAGGGCGCCGCGGGCGCGGGCGCTATCGCCGGGAACGACGTGAACATCGTGACGGCGTGGGACCAGGTGACGGGCGCGGGTGTCAACATCGCCGTGGTGGACGACGGCGTGGAAGCGACGCACTCGGACCTGGCCGCGAACGCACGAACGGACGTGGATATCGACCTCAACGGCGGCGATAACGATGCGTCTCCGGAAGGAGGCGACAGTCACGGGACCTCCGTGGCCGGTGTGGCGGCGGCGGTCGGGAATAACGCGACGGGGGTGATCGGGGCGGGGTTTGAGGCGTCCATCATTGGCGTGCGGCTTCTGGGTGGCCCCGCGAACGATTTGCAGGAGGCCCAAGGGCTCGCCCACTTGATCAACCCCGTGCTGGAAACGGACCAGGTCTGGATCTCGAGTAACTCGTGGGGTCCGTTGGACAATGGCAGTACGTTGGAGACGTTTGGCCCGTTGACCAAAGCGGCGATTCAGAACGGCGCCATGAACGGGCGGGGCGGACGCGGAATCATTTATACCTGGGCGGGCGGCAATGGCCGGCTCAACAGCGACTACGCGAACTTTGACGGCTACGCGTCGAGCCGGTATACGATCTGTGTGGGAGCATCCGGAGCGAACGGGGTGGTTTCGTTTTACAGCGAAAGCGGCGCGTCTTTGCTGGTGAACTCGCCGTCCGGTTGGGCCAATGCCGGCATCACGACGACGACGATTGGGAATGCGTATACGTCGAGCTTCGGGGGCACCTCCTCGGCAACACCGCTGGTGTCGGGGATTGTGGCGCTTATGTTGGAGGAGAATCCGTTCCTCGGCTGGCGGGATGTGCAACATATCCTGGCGGAAACGGCGACCCAAATCGACGCGGGCAATCCGGACTGGCAAACGAACGGGGCAGGCCTGAC
>JAHDWY010000394.1:0-2908 GCA_023384315.1 Candidatus Hydrogenedentota bacterium
GAACGGGTAGCTCAGTCGGTAGAGCATCGGACTTTTAATCCGGTGGTCGTGGGTTCGATCCCCACCCCGTTCACCATTTTTCACTGATTTCCCATCAATCGCCCCCGTTCTTGTAGGGCTGGTCTAAGTTGTGGCACCGCACGTTTCACGTCCGAAGCTTTCGTCGCACGTACTCCTCGCAGATTTGGTAGTAGCTGACCATGGAGGCGATATCGATCCATTCGTCTTGGCTGTGGATGTTGCCGACGATGGGTTGGGAGAGGTTGACCGGGATGCCGAAGTCGGCGATAAAGCGGGCGTCGCTGCCGCCCGAGGCGCGGGCGCGCAGGACGGGCTGGCCCGTGACGTCTTCGATGACCTGGCAGAAGAGGTCGTCGGGAGCGAGATGGGTCGGTTCAGATGCGACGAGGACGTCGATCGCGCAGTCCTCGCCCAGCACCTGCCGGATCTCATAGACTAGGGTATCCGACCGATAGGGCGGGGTGAAGCGCAGGTCCAAACCGGCGGTGGCCTTTTCGGGGATGCGATTGATGGACTCGTTGTCGCTATGAAGGATTGTGACGGAGCAGGTGGGGTACCACAACTCCCCGGCGGCATCCGGTTCTCCCTGGGCGTATTGGTCGAAGTGCCGGACGAGGGCGGTCAAACGGTCCATGAGCCGGTGCAAGGCGTTGACGCCTTGCCAGGGGCGCGCCGCGTGGGCCGCGTCGCCATGGCAGGTGACGTTCAGGTGCAGGATACCTTTCTCTTCCACGGTGAGGCGGTTCAACGATCCGCCGTCGGGCATGACGGCCTGTCCGCAGCGCAAACCGACATCGCTGAACAGGAAGCGCAATCCGTCTTCGCCGCCGCATTCCTCGTCAGATGTAACCGCGAGGCCCAGGGACAGGCCGGGCGTGCGCTGGTGCAGCGACCGGAACAGTTCGAGAAGGATGGCGAGGCTGCCTTTCATATCGCCCGCGCCCGGGCCGATGATGCGGCCGTCATGAACTGTCGATCCGTACGCATGAAGTTCCGGATGCTCGACCACGTCGAGGTGGGCGCACAACAGGATGGCGGGTGACGGGTGGCCTTCCGGGGTCGCGACTATCGAACCGTAGCCGTTGGATTCGTAACGCCGGATTCCAATGTCATCCAGGTTGTCGAGGTGGTTCGAGATGAGTTGGAAACAGCGTTCCCGTTCGTCGGGCCGGGCATCAGTGCTTCGTATCATGACTAAGTCGCGGGTCAACGCGGTCAGTCGCGCGGCGAGTTCGGGGTCGTTTTGCATTGTGAAATCTTCCAACAACGTTTAGTCGCGATCGACCGCCCATTCTACATTCGTGTTGGCCTGGGCGATATCGAGAAACTCGGCGCAGGCTTCGCACGTCTCGGCAAGACAGAGAAACTGCCCCTTGTGCACGAGCCCATCAGGCCCGAAGTTGAAGTTCACCGGCACGACGCCGCGCGTCTTGCCGGGACGATATAGATAACCGCCGCGCTCGAACATGGCCAGAAGAGCCCCGCCGGGCAACGGCGCATCGAGGCGGAGGTTGCGGTGCAGCCACGCGCCCTCGGGCAGAAACTTGCGCGCGATAACGGACGGATACGTCGCGCCCGTTACGCGGGCGTTCAACTCGCAGATGTACACCCCTGGATCGTGGCGGTCTTCATACCGGACGAGGAGGAAATCCGCGCTCGCCGTGCCTCGATAGCCCACCTCATGGAGCCAGCGGCCCGCCACACCGGCCTGTTCGAAAAGCGCATCGCGAACGCCCGGGTATACACTGAGATACGGCGGCGGCGAAACATTGCCCTCGTGCACGCTCGTCTCGCTTAGGATCTGCTCCGTTACGTCGTACAGGTATACGGTGGTTTCGTTCACGAAGATCTGCACACTCGGACTGCAGATCGCTTCCACGCCGCCGCAACCGGGTTCCAGCCAGCCTTGCACGATGCATGGCCCCTCATGGAACAGGTACGCGGGGATATCGAAAGCATCAATTTTCTTTCGGATATCCTCTAACTTCATCATCCCGATGCCGGATGCGCCGACTTGCGCCTTCACGACGGCCGCGCGAAATCCGCGATCCGCCAGGTCGCGCGCACACGCAGGAATGTCCGCAGCCGATTCCGCGAAGCACGTATCGACGACGGGCAGTCCATGGGCCTCGAGAAACTGATGGAGCTTCAACTTGTTGTTTCCGCACCGGCTGCCTTCTTCCGAGGTGATGGTTTGCTTGCCGAGCTTTTGGGCGATGTTGACGAGCGTTTTATCCGTGACAAACCCGTCTACCCAGCGGCTTTCGTGTCCAGCAAGTTCCCGGACGAGTTCGATTGTTTCGGCGTCGTCGCGCGCGACCGATTCTCCGAACTGGAGAAACTCCTCGCGTGTCATGACGTGCATGTCGGGAAGCGAGAGGCCGAGATCGTCCTGAAAATAGGCGCACAGATTCGGATCGGGTTCGCGCGGCAAGACCAGAATGTTGCCGGGATTGTGGAACAGCAGGTTCACGATTGGAACCAACCGGCCGCCGTAGGAGTCAATCTCGCCCACTTCGCGGCGGAGGGAGGCGGTGCCGCCTTCGTTGCCGAAGAACAGGGAGAGGAGATTCGCGAAAAACGTCACGTCCCGCGGCCAGAATTCGGGCAGGCGGCCGTGGGTGTCGATCACCTCCACCGCGGGCGTTGGGGTGTTTTCAGACGTCGGAGATACCGTCATGCGATTGGCTCTCGGGCTGTAGGGACCTCAGGTTCGGTGCGGGAACGCACGGAGCGATGAACACCTGCCGGATATGCTGCGCGATTCCGCGCAGGTTGTCAACGTCACTCGTAGATGAACTCCACGGAAGCCGTGGTATCGCGTGAGGCGACGGCCCGAATCCAATACGCCTGGAGGCTGTCAGGGAAGGTATGCCACGGTGTCCGC
>JAHDWY010000394.1:2918-5050 GCA_023384315.1 Candidatus Hydrogenedentota bacterium
CGGTGATTTCTATCTCGATGTGAAAGGTGACGGCCGCGTCCCCCTCGTTTTCGATGGTCATCCGCTTCCGGTCGTACCCGAAGAACAGATACGGATCTGACGGTGTGTCGGCTGTGACCTGCGCGTGTTTCCACGGCCCGCCCTGACCGGTGGGCTTGCCGAACTGCCAGAGGTCGTCCACCGCGCCGACCCAGACGGCGCAGCGGCCGTCACCGGATTGGACAATATGCCGATTGCCGTTACGCGCTTCGAGGTCGATACCGGACATCACCAGGAGCCCCCGCCAGGAGCAGTAATCGCGGATGCGCCTGTTGTGCGTGGCGATGGGGCGAATCTTGGCGAAGCCGCCCGCGTTTCGCGCGGGTAATTCGTAAAACGTGCCGAGGCAATTGAAGAGATCCCGTTCCGTGCAGACCTCACGGTCGATGCGTTCGAGTCCCAACGGCCCCGAGGCTTCGAGCGCCGGATCGCCTTTGGGGAGTCGGCATCGATTTCCGTCGTCATCAATGTACAGCGCGGACGCGTCATCGACGGTCAGGACGTTCGACGGCACTGCGAGATGTTCACGCATCCAGGCATGGCTGTCCGCATCTTCCACGGCCCGGAGTTGCATCGCACCATCCATTTCAAAAAGGTCTCCGTTATCCAGCGCGATGCGCAACGTTCCCGTGTCATCTCCACTCGCCCAGAGCAATCCTCCAATGGAAACCGTGGACTTTGGAGCTGCCAGGCCGTCGAAGATGGCCGCGGCGTCGCCCTTGCGCGGATCGGCGGCCGCGTAAGTGAATTGCGCGACCAGGCGATCCACGGCCCGGTCGGCACGCACGCGAATCCAGGTTCCCAACGAGGACGGATCAAACTCCTGCCAGACATAACCCGCCGGTACCGCGCGTGTGAGGAGTTCGTGCCACGTCCCGGTTCCATCCGGGTCGATTTCAAAAGTCAGGGTCACCGGTGCGTCGCCGCCGTTGACCAGGTGTACTGCCCTCCGCTCGAATCCCGCGAATAGAAACGGTTCTGAAGGAGTACCGGCTTCAACGGGATCCTCCAGCCACACCGCGCCCCGGCCGATGGGCGGTCCAAACCGATCCATTTGGCCGGGAGCAACGAACCAAAGATTGGATTGGGACTGTCCCGGAGCGGCGATGTCGCCCTTGGCCATGCGCTTGTTGAGAAACTCGGCCTTGGCCGTGTCGTCGCATCCGAAAACGACGCGATCGTTCCATCGCGCGAAATCGCCGATGACCTTCAAGTACGTGGAGCGGGGCGCTATGCCGGCAGAATCTTCCGCCGTGAAGCGTCGGGGAAAGCGCCAGAACATCCCGTGCATGGTCATCAGCAGATCGTCCTCGCCGATGTCCCGGATACGCGGCCATTCCGTGTTCCAGCCGTGGGCGCCGTCGTAGCAATGGCTTGCTTTCGGCAAGCGGTAGGAATGCCACGACCCTTCGTCGCGTACCATGAGAATCAGCGATCGATGATCCCATCCGATACTCCAGATGGGATCGGACTCGGGATGTTCGTTTCCACGCAACCCGCCGGGGCCCGTGACTTCCGTGAACTGGTTGCGGCGCACGACCGTCCACGTTTCCCCGTCCCACTCCGCGAGGCAACCCGACGCCACTTCGGGGCGTTCCCGGGCGAGCTGCGAGTGTTCGCCGTTGTTGGCGTAGACCCTTTGCCGTGGTATCCCGGCAACAGCGCTCCCGCGACGTCACCTACACGATTGCCGTCGGGATACAACTCGGTGACGGCCAGCGTGTGGACGTCGACCTCGTAGAATCCTTCTTCCATGGTCGCATAGTAGATCCGATTCTCCGGATCGGACAGGTGGCGCGCGTTACCCGTGGGCCTGCCGTACAGGTCATCGAAGGGAATCACCCGCACTGCGCCGGAGGCATCGATTGCGTAGGGGCCGATGAACAACTGCTTGGACTCGGTATGGATCATCCGGTTCGCCGGGGTGCCGCCGACACTTTCTTCGTGGGCCGTGCGCTGAAGGTTCGGGGTGACGGAATACAGTTTGTCTGTGGAACCGCCCGGAGCGTGAGGCGCATAGGTCACCAGCCAAAGCCGGTCCGCCCAGGGGACGACGGCCCCCGTACCGCATTCGTTCTCCTGGTTGTAGTACG
>JAHDWY010000395.1 GCA_023384315.1 Candidatus Hydrogenedentota bacterium
GGACAGACCGACCAAACCGACGTGGAAGGCAGGTACACGCTGCCGCGCGTGCCTTCTGGAGAATGGGTTATGGCCGTCATTTCGACGGACGAGTACGGCCTAGCGCGGGAGGTCAAAGGTTCCGTAATCGTGCGGGATGATGCGATCACAACCATCGATTTCAACCTGTCGCCGTCCGTGACAAAACTATCAGGAACGATAAGTCTTCGCGGTAGACCAGTCTCGGGAGGTTACGTGACTCTCCTTGTTGGAAACGGCCAAGGATTCCGGGAGCAATGGAGGGAATCGCTCGACAGCAAAGGGACATACAGCTTTGAGCGCGTGCCCTCCGGACCTGCAGAACTCGCAGTTTCGGCCAGGGGGCCGGGGAACCAGCCGTACTTTCGAAACAAGCGTTTCGAAATCTCGGCCGGAACATCAAATTCTCAAGATCTAGACATCCAGCCTGGAACGGGCGTCATATCCGGGTCCGTTCAGTTGGAGGAGCCGAGGAAAAACGGCGCGATTCTGCTGCTGGACGGTGAGTTCAGCCCGGCGGAACTGTCGCGCAGTACGCTTCTCTATATCGACTTTGAGAAGGTAGGTATTTCACAGAAACCAATGGAGCCGTACCGGTTCGATGAACTCGAGGCCGGAACCTACACGTTGCTCGCTCTCGTTTATTCGGACGAGACTGCCATGTCGAATACGGTGGATCCCCTGGCTACGGCGCTGATCGACATTCAGACCATCGAACTGGCGGATGGCGCAGAAGTGGAAGTTGACTTGATGCCGTCTGCGGTGCGTTAAGTACTGCATAGTTGGATTGTAGAGCAGCCTATCGGGAAGCAGGCTGGAAGCCTGCACCACAATGCCGTCCCCGTTTGTAGTCTCGGCGTGTTACATCTTCGAAGTGTTACCTCCTCGACGTGCTACCTCCTTGTAGTTCGCTGTCCTCCGGGCTATGATGCGCACTCAATCAACCTGCAATCCGGGGACGAAATCATGTCCGAACGACATCCTCACGGCCAGATCACAGTTGAAACACGCGATCACATCCTCCTTATGGGCATTGACCGCGCGGAGAAGCGCAACGGGTTCACGCCAAAGATGGTGCATGAACTCACCGACGCCTACAACGCGCTGGAAACTGACGACGAGTTGTGGTGCGGCGTGCTCTTCGCCCACGGCAATCACTTCACGGGCGGGCTCGATCTGCCCATGTTCGCCGAGAGCTTCGCGAAGAACGAGAACTTTTTCACGGGCAAGGGCGTCGACATTCTCGGACTCGAACAGAAATGCAGCAAACCGCTGGTTTGCGCGGTACAGGGCATCACCTACACAATCGGGATCGAGTTGATGCTCGCCTGCGACATCGTCGTGGCGGCAACGGATTGCCGGTTCTCGCAGCTCGAACCCAAGCGCGGCATCATGGCCGTGGGCGGGGCGACCATGCGTTTCGTGCAACGCTGCGGATGGGGCAACGCCATGTACCACCTGCTCACGGCCGACGAGTTCAACGCGGATGAAGCGTATCGCGTCGGACTCGTGCAGGAAGTTGTCGAACCCGGCGCGCAGGTCGAACGCGCCATTGAACTCGCGGAGACCATCAATTCGTGTGCGCCGCTCGCCGTGCGCGCCACCATTGCATCGTCCCGCCTCTACCTCGACGACGGCGAACGCGCCGCCTACGAACAATTCGGCCCCACCCAGGCGCGGCTCGGCCAATCCGAAGACTTTCAGGAAGGCATCCAGTCCTTCGTCGAACGGCGCAAGGCGGTTTTCAAGGGCCGCTAACCCGAACTTCCTCTCGCGTTCGCGCCAAGAACAGCGCGAGCGCGGGAACCCTACTGAGTTCCCGCGCCCGCGAATCACCAACCAGGAGAGCGTTGGTGGTTTAGGCTACTTGATGGTGACGTAGCGCGAACCGCCTTCCGCGTCTTCCACGCGCAGCAAGGTACCGCGCCCTTCATCGCCCTTATCCATGGCTTGGCGGAAGTCGTTCACATTCTGTACCGGCTGGCGGTTTACTTCCGTGATCAGCATGCCGGGACGTAGTCCTGCCATGGCCGCTGCGGAACCGCGCACCACCTGACCGATTACAACACCGGACTTGTTTTCGTACCCGAGGCGCTGGGCGGTTTCGTTGGTCAGATTCTCGATAGTGATACCGATCTTCCTGCCCTGTGCTTCGGCCTGCACCGCGGCACCGCCAGTGGATTTCATCGCGTCGCCTTCCATCTCGCCGATGGTGACCTGCTTCGTCATGCGCTCACCATTGCGGATGATGGTCAAGTCGACTTTCTCGCCCGCCGGCGTAGTCGCCACGTGGCTGCGGAAGGAACCCGACGCAACGACGGGTTTGCCTTCATACTCGACGATAACGTCGTCTTTCTTCAGGCCCGCGCGATCGGCCGGAGTATCGGGCACCACGGATGCCACGAGCACGCCCTGGCTTTCGTCCACGTTGAACCATTCCGCCAAATCCGGGGTCAGGTTTTGAATGCCGATACCGAGGAACCCACGCGTTACCGCGCCGTCTTCACGGAGTTCATCAACGACGTAGCGCACCATGTTGATCGGGATGGCAAATCCAATCCCCATGTTCCCGCCGCTACGGCTGAGGATGGCGGTGTTCATGCCGATGACTTCGCCGTTGAGGTTCAAGAGCGGACCGCCCGAGTTGCCCGGGTTGATTGCCGCGTCGGTTTGGATGAAGTCGGCGTAGTCCACGATGCCCACATCGCCGCGGCCGCGCGCGCTCACGATACCGGCGGTCACGGTGTGTTGGAGACCGAAGGGGCTGCCGATCGCCACGACCCATTCACCGACCTGGATCGCGTCGGAATCGCCGAACTTCAACGTGGGAAGATCTTTCGCTTCGACTTTGATCAACGCGACTTCCGTCTGCGGATCGGATCCGATTACTTCGGCATCGAATTCGCGCCCGTCATCCAACCGCACCTCGACCACATCCGCGCCGTCGACCACATGACTATTGGTAACGACGTAGCCGTCGTCCGACATGATGAATCCGGTGCCTTCACCGTAGGCAAAAGGCGTACCGCCCGGCGCCGGGCTATCGGGTCCACCCGGAATCTGAAATCCCGGTCCAAAGAACCGCTCGAACAGATCACCCGGCGTCATTCCGGGCCCTTGCGTAGGTTGCATGTCACGGCTCATATCCTTCTTCACGCGGATGGAAACTACCGCCGGAGACGCTTCGGCGGACAAGCCGACGAAGGCCTCGCTCAGATTGTTCAACGTCGACAGTGCCTCCTTCGACGGACCGTCCACCTGCGCGGTGGCGGGGGACGACGACATAAGGCTGGGCACCGCCGCAACCAACCCGACTGCCACGACGGCAATCAAAGCTGATTTGATTTTGTGTGTGCTCAGGTAGCTCATAAGGCCACTCCTTTCTTGTGTGCGAAATTGGGATGCGCGAGACAGGCGGCCTGTTCACCAGTCGCATGATTCGCTGCGATGGAAGGAGCAACCGCCATGCCGAAATGTTCAAGGAACAAGCAAACTAAACGGTATGAGGGGTTTAGCGGACGAGGCCCGCGGGGCTGCCGTCCCTCGATTACCCGAGTTGAGGTATGGCTTCGCTGAGTTGAGGCACGGTTATACACGGGTGCGAGTAACTGGACGAATCCCGGATATTGGGTGGGTAATTCTCGCCGAAGGAAAGGCAAAAGCTGCCGAGATTCCGGGGGCACTCCAATCGCTCGCTTATGCAACTCAAACTTTAGCAACGACATAGCAGTACGTGCTCGCGTGGCACAGGGGTTGCTCCTGCCTTTGAGACGGAGAGTCTCTGACGGAGAGATCTTCACAGACTGTAGCCGGGGCGGTCCTGGCCGGCCGTCCCGGCTCGATGAGAAGTTTCAGGGGAGTATTCATCAGTGGCATTTGCGGGAGTTGACACGGTATCGCTGTTGACGGCGGGGATGAAAGTTGCGGTGCGCAACCAGTCCCTCATCGCCAACAACATCGCCAATGTGGATACCCCGAAATATAACCCGGCCCGCCTGGACTTTCAGGCGAGCCTGCGAGATGCCCTCGAGGGGCGGGGCCCCGTCGCACTCCGCACGACCATGGCCCGGCACCTCGATGCAACTCGCGAAATGCCGCGTTTTGAACGCCTTGCGCTTTCGTCGAAAAATGATTACAATAAGGTCGATTTAGAGCAGGAAATGGCTGATTTGGCCGAAAATACCGGAAAGTACACAACATATAGTAGCCTCTTGGCCAAGCACTTCCGGATGGTCAAGGACATGCTGTCCGGCCTGCGCTAAGTAACGGTGGGGTAAAATGTTAGAGGCGGTTTCAGCACGGGATATCGCGGTAACAGGGCTTCGTGCTCAGCGGACCCGCATGAACATCATTGCCCAGAATATCGCCAACGCCATGTCGCCGGTGACGGCCAAGGGCGGCGCATTCCGGCGCCAGATGGCTGTCTTGGAAGCCGACCAGATTTCACCCATCACGAAGCCAGACAAGTTTGGGGTGCGGGTGAAACAGATTGCCAGCGACCCATCCCCTCTTCGCAGAGTATTCGAGCCGAACAACCCGATCGCCGACGCGGATGGGTATGTGGAATATCCGAACATCGACCTGTCGGTGGAGATGGTCGATTTGGTTTCCGCGCAGCGGGCGTATGAAGCGAACGTAGCAGTCGTGTTGTCAAGCAAACGGATTTCGCAGAAGGCGTTGGACATCCTTCAGGTGTAGCGTGAACGACGATGAGTGAACCTTTCAAAGTAGGCGGGATACAACCTCAGCGGATCGAGATCGATCCGTCGCAGATGCGGACCGCCAAACCTTCGCCGTCTTCGGTGGAGGGCAAGTCGTGCAAGGATGTGCTCACCGAATCGATTAGCGAAGTGCAACGCCTGCAAACCGAAGCGGACACGACCATCAAGAAGCTTGTGGCGGGAGAGATTAAGGACGTCACCGAAGCGGTCGTCGCGGTGGAGAAGGCCGACGTGTCTTTCCAGACGATGATGGCGGTTCGGAACAAGATTGTTGCCGCGTACGAAGAGATCATGCGGATGCAATTG
>JAHDWY010000396.1 GCA_023384315.1 Candidatus Hydrogenedentota bacterium
CCGGAGGAAGCCTTGCGCGCGAATACTGTTCCCACGCTCACTGTAGTAGGTACGGACGATCCGCTTCGCGCCGGCGTCGATCGGATGACCGGCGTCATGAGCAACCACCAGGTTATCTATATCGAAGGAACCAACCATCTCACCGCGCTCGGGCCCGAGTTGTTGCGGCACGTGAAAGACTTCATCGCCGCGCATCCCCCCACCGGAGAGATAATTCCGGACGCAGCATGATAGACTTGACCAACTGAACCGGCAGCAATACGAGGTACCGAATCCATGTTCAGTAGATCCCTGACGATAGCCCTGTCCATCTTTGCGGGCGCACCGTTCGCGTACTCCCAGAATGTTTCCATCGCCACCTATCAGGTCGATGTAACACCGCTGCTCGGCTCGCCTCTATGTGGCGGCGCTGTGCTGCCCGCTCAAGTCATTACCGATCCGTTGACCGCGCGCGGCGTCATCCTTTTGCCTGAAGGCCAGCAGCCCGTCGTGTTGTGCGCGGTGGATTGGGTCGGCATCGCCAACAGCGGCCACGACGAGTGGCGCAACGCCTTGGCCGAAGCCGCGGGCACGGATGCGTCGCGCGTCGCCGTTCATACGTTGCATCAGCACGATGCCCCGTTCTGTGATTTCGACACGGAGGCGCTTATCGACGAACAGGGCATGGGCGGCCGCATGTTTAATGTGCCTTTCGCGCGGGAGTGCATGGAGCGCGCTGCCGCGGCTGTCCGCGAAGCAAAGAGCAAGACCACTCCCGTGACGCATGTCGGCGTGGGGCAGGCCGAAGTGGAAAAGGTAGCATCCAACCGGCGCGTATTGGGCCCAGATGGAACGGTGTTGCACACGCGATGGACCGCAACGAAAGATCCCGAGGTACGCGCCTTTCCCGTTGGAACGATCGATCCCATGGTCCAAGCGGTGAGCTTTTGGAACGGCGATGAACCGCTGGTAGTCATGACGTATTACGCGACCCATCCGCAGAGTCACTACGGGCAAGGCGCGGTCAGCGCGGATTTCCCCGGGATGGCGCGGTCCATGCGCGAGGAAGCCCTGCCCGGCGTGAAGCACATCCATTTCAACGGCGCGGGCGGCAACGTGACCGCCGGCAAATGGAACGACGGTTCGCCCGAGAACCGTCCCGTGCTCGCAGGACGCCTTGCTGACGGTATGAAACGGGCTTGGGAATCGACGTCGAAGACACCGGTGTCCGCCGCGGATATTGGATGGACTGTCGACGATGTCGCGCTACCGCCGCGCGCGGAAGTCACACTCGAAGATGAGCGGGCGCGGCTCGCTGACGCTTCCCTGGAAGACAACGTGCGGTTGCGGGCTGCGCGAGAAGTCGCCCTGTTGGAACGGCACGTGGCCGGCAAGAAGACGACCATCGCATTGCTTAAAATCGGTCCCGTCCGTATCCTGCACATGCCCGGAGAACTCTTTATCGAGTACCAACTCGCCGCGCAAGCCATGCTCCCGGAACGTCCCGTCTGCATGGCGGCCTATGGCGACTACGGCCCCGGCTACATCGGCACCACCGTTTCCTACGGCGAAGGTGGTTACGAAACGGGACTCTACGTGTCCCGTACCGCGCCCTCGGTCGAGGAAGTGCTGCTTGGCTCGCTGCAAAGGTTGTTGTCGGACTAGGCGACTCTTGATTTTGACGGGGTATTGCCTCACACTTATCGCATGCGCATGGCTGCAAGGGCGATAGGGGCGCGAAGTCTGTCCGCGTCCTGTTTACGTGTGAGCATTTGGGGAACGGTTAGTCTTTCGTTCTTGTTGAATGCCTTCGCGCAGGATGTTCCCTCAACAAGCGTTGAACAACGCATCCAAACCCTCGAAGCGGTCCTCGATTTCTTTGCGGAGCTTCCCGTCGAGAGCGAATCTTCTGCCGAATCCGCGCTGTTTACGGAACGGGTCGAGCCCATTCTCTCGGAGCACTGCTTCTCCTGCCACCAACCCGGAAAGACACGCGCCGGTCTCGATCTGACGTCACGCGATGGCTTGTTGAAGGGGGGTGACAGCGGCCCAGCGATTGTATCCGGAAACGCCGCCGAGAGCCTGTTGATGCGGCTCGTGCGGCACGAGCAGGAACCTGCCATGCCGCACAAGACGGACCCGCTTCCGGCGGATGTGATTGCCGTGTTGGAAGCGTGGATCAATGCTGGCGCTCCATACGGTGAGGTACAGGCCGTCGCCACCGCTGAAACGGATGAACTGCGCGTGACCGACGCGGACCGGACCTTCTGGTCCTTTGCGCCATTGTCCGGTGCTCAGCCGCCAACCGTGCGCGATGAGAATTGGGTGCGCACGCCGGTGGACCAATTTATTCTCGCCGCGCAGGAAGCCGCCGGGATCGAGCCCGCTAGCGAAGCGGACCGTCGGACGCTCATTCGGCGCGTGCATTTTGATCTGATTGGATTGCCTCCGGACCCGGAATCGGTCGAGGCCTTCGTCAACGATTCCGATCCGCAAGCTTACGAGAAGCTGGTCGATCAACTGATCGACGATCCCCGGTACGGCGAACGCTGGGCGCGCCATTGGCTCGATGTGGCGCGGTATGCGGACAGCGGTGGCTACGAATTCGACGTGGAACGTCCCACCGCCTATCACTACCGCGACTTCGTCATCCGCGCGTTGAACCAAGACCTGCCGTACGACCAGTTCGTGCAATGGCAGGTCGCGGGAGACGAGTACGAACCCGACAATCCGTCGGCAATCGCGGCGACCGGCTTCTGCACCAGCGGCCCGACGATTTCGAACCAGGAGAATGAGAAGAACCGCTACGACGAGTTGGACGACGTGCTCAGCACGACGGGCTCGGCTTTTCTGGGGTTGACCGTATCCTGCGCGCGGTGTCACGATCACAAGTACGATCCCATTCCGCAGCGTGACTACTACCGCATGCTGTCTGCGTTCACATCGTCCAAGCGGCACGACGCCTATCTCGCTTCGCGGGAAGCCACGGCGAAATATCGTGAAGAGCAGGCGGCGTGGGACGAGCAGCATAGGACTGCGGTCGACGCGCTGAGCGCCTTTGCCGCACCGCTGCGCGAGCCGATCCGGAACACGAAGATCGAGGCGCTATCCATCAACGATGACGAAAAAGCGCTTCTACTCGGGCCAATAGACGACAAGAACGAGGCGCAGAAGAAGCTGCTTGAGGCTCATGCGAAAGCGTTGGCGGTTTCCGATGAGGAATTGCGCGCGTCACTCGATGAATCTGGCCAGGCGCGTTGGAACGAGTTAGTCGCTGCGGTCACGGAATTGGAAATCAACAAGCCAGCCGCGCCGCCGAAGGCGCTCGCGTTGACCGACGCGGCTTCCGAGCCCGTCGAGAGTTATCTGCTCGCGCGCGGCGATCCCAATGCCAAGCTGGAGACGATCGAACTCGGATTCCTCACTGTGCTGCCAGGCGGCGAGGCGCAGGACTTTCAACCTGCGGTATGGAAACCTGAGAATGCCACGACGACGTTCCGCCGCCGCGCACTCGCGGAATGGTTGACGGACGTCGACCGGGGCGCAGGCCGCTTGACCGCGCGGGTTATCGTGAACCGGCTGTGGCATCACCATTTCGGCTACGGCATCGTGCGCACGCCCAACGATTTCGGCATGCAGGGCGACCGGCCTTCCCATCCTGAGTTACTCGACTGGCTGGCCTCGGAATTGATTCGCCGCGATTGGAGTCTCAAAGCCATTCACCGCGCCATCGTGCTCAGCAGCACCTACCGCCAATCGAATGAATACGACCCCGCGAAGGCCGCTATCGATCCGGAGAACCGTCTGCTCTGGTACCGGCGCCCAGTTCGCCTCGAAGCCGAGGCCGTGCGCGACGCCATGCTTGCCGTGAGCGATTGCCTGAATCACGACATGTACGGACCGGGCGTGTTTCCGTACGTTCATCCCGATGCCATCGCCACGGGGTCGACGGGCAAGTGGCCGGTGGACGTGATCGATGGTCGCGAGACGTGGCGGCGCAGTGTCTACATCTTCATCCGCCGCTCCGCGCGCTTCCCCATGATGGAAGCCTTCGACATGCCGGACACGACCAGCAGTTGCGGGCGCCGCATTCCCACGACTACGCCGACGCAGTCGCTCGCGCTGTTGAACAGCCGATTCGTCAACGAACAGGCCGGGCACCTGGCGGCGCGGCTGGTCGATGAAGCGCCGGAGAACGCGAACGAATGCATTCGTACTGCATTCCACCTGACGCTGGGCAGGAGCCCCAAGGAATCAGAACTGGCGCGATGCGCGTCGTTTCTCGAAGAGCAAACCAAGCGCTATCGCGAGCGCGACCCGGAATCCGATCCTGGACCCGAACACCGCGCTTTAGTCGACCTGTGCCAGACCTTGCTGAGTCTTAACGAGTTTGTGTACGTGAACTGAGTGGAGTAGACGATGCGGGATTCTCATTCAGCCGCCGAGCAAGCGCCGCGGTGTTGCGACTTCGGCCGCAGCGAAGTGGTCTCCAATCGCCGCGACTTTCTGAAGCGTTGCGGCGCCGGGTTCGGCATCCTGGGACTTGCGGGATTGCTGGAGTCCCACGGAGTGCTCGCGAGCGCCGAAACCGCCGCGCCAGGCCTGCTGCAGCCGCACTTCCCCGGCAAGGCGAAGTCGGTCATCTTTCTGTTCATGTACGGAGGGCCGAGCGCCGTCGACCTCTTCGATTACAAACCAGACCTCGACAAGCACGACGGCAAGACGCTCGATTGGAAAGGCGAACTGGACACCTTCAATCCCAATCCGGGACCTTTGATGAAGTCGCCGTACGCGTTCAAGCAGTACGGCGAAAGCGGCGCCTGGGTGTCGGAGAAGTATCCCGCTTTGGCGAACTGCGTGGATGATATCGCCTTCATCAAGTCCTGCTATTGCGAGAGCAACAATCACGCGCCCGCCTTGTTTCAGATGAACACGGGCATGACGCGCGTCGGGTTTCCGAGCATGGGGTCGTGGCTGTGCTACGGACTCGGGTCGGAGAACAACAGCCTGCCCGGCTACGTCGTCATGTATGACCCCCGCGGCGGTCCCATCGGTG
>JAHDWY010000397.1 GCA_023384315.1 Candidatus Hydrogenedentota bacterium
CTAAATCGGCAAGGTCCCGACACGGGGACGCAGTATCGATCGTCGGTCTTCTACGCGGATGATGAACAGAAGGCAGTCGCGGAGGCCTACATTCAGCAGTTGAATGAGGCCGGGAAATTCAAGAAGCCCATCGTCACGACCTTGGAGAACCTGGAAGAGTTCTTCCCGGCCGAGGATTACCACCAGGACTATGCCGACAAGAACCCGGGCAACCGGTACATCCAAATGTTCGCGGCACCGAAGGTGGACAAGGTGCGCAGCGAATTTACTGAGGAAGTGAAGCAGTAGCCATTGATTCTGAACAAAGCATAGTTTACGTCTATCGCAAGGAATTTGATTGAGGTTAATGTAAATTATTATATACTAAAATGATATCGAATTCATGACAGTGGATGCTCGACACATCGCCTCGCTCATCCGGCTTTGGGACCAAGAAACGACAGACTTTGACGCGTGGGTTTGAGGACGCCGGAGAGCAATATTTCCCAACTGGACTTACCGGAGCGAGCAGTTCTCTCGTGTGTTTCACGGGGTAAGGAATTGGGCAGATTTGAGTGATTATGCGCTTTTCACTTCCTTTATTGGGGACCTTTCCCTAGGCGATAGTCATCGTATTTCATTGGCCAAATTCGATTTTGAAACATTTGTGAAACATTTTTGTTTGCCTGAGTACGGGAGTGAATAAGTCTTGCAGGGAATCAGGTCAATTTTGAAGATTGTCGCCGTTGTGGGGGTGGGAATGTCGTCGTATGGAGCTTCGTTCAAGGTCGGTTTTTCCCAGCGGGACATCACGCCAACGGAATCGGTGCCGATGTGGGGCTACGCGCAGGAGAATCGGCCGGATTTCATGTCCGATGGCATCCTCGATCCTTTACATGCAAAAGCCATCGTAATCGGGGTAAGCGATACAAAACTCGCCCTCGTCGGGCTGGACTTGGGACGCGCGCCCACCCAAGCCGTGACTAAGCGCGTTCAGCGAGCCGTTCGAGAGCGGGCAGGCGTCGATCATATCTTGCTCGTCGCGTCTCATACTCACCACGGCCCGGTCTTGGAATTGACTGATCTGGAGGGCGAGGGCAAAGGGAAATACGATGCCGCGTTGCGCTATGTGAACGCCCTCGAAGGGCACCTTGTGGACGCTATCGTCGAGGCCGCGAGTAGCGCCCGCGATGCCAGGGTTGGTTGGGGAAAGGCGGATTGTCTCTTGAACAGAAATCGCCACTCCTCTATCGCGCCCGTCCCCGTGGACACCGATTTGGTCGTGATTCGGTTCGAGGACCTCGACGGGAAACCTATCGCCACGCTCGTGAATTACGCCGCCCATCCCACGGTGCATCCTCCCCAGAACCGACGCTTCACCGCAGAGTTTCCCGGCGTGATGATGCGGGAGGTGGAACGGGTAACAGGCGCGCCCTGCGTGTTTCTCCAAGGCGCGGCCGGCGATCTCCAGTGTGAAATGAACGACGACCTTTGGGGAAAGGAGGACTTCATCGAACCAATTGGGAAGGCACTGGCGCGTCACGTGGTAGACGTAACTGAAACCATACACACCGAAATCCCCCTCCGCCCGTCCATTGTGGGAAAAACCAGCGCGTTTGAGGTGAGCACCCGGATCGACCTTTCCGACCCCAACATACGGGCTGGCTTTGGCGCAGCGTATTTCCCCGAGATTGTGGCAGCCTTTGCCAACAACGCCTTTGACGAGGCCGGACGTCTGCGTCCGCAGATGTCCACGGTGCTGCTCAACGACAAGATCTTCTTCGTCGGGGTCTCAGGGGAGTTCTTCTGCAACCACGCGATCCGCTTGAAGGCCCGCGCCCGGGTTCCGGTGACCGTGTTCGCGGGGTACTGCAACGAGCATCACTTCTACTTCCCCACCATCGAAGCGGCGGCGGAAGGCGGTTACGGCGCCGATCCCGCGTCGGCCTGGGTGGAAGTGGGCACGGGGGAGCGGATGATGGATCAAGCCCTTGAAGACCTTTACGAATTCCAAGGAAAGAGCGGCGGCTAATCACAGACCCGGCGGGATTCCGGTCACCCTGCGTCCGGTTATGTCTTGACGTGACAGCGGGGTCCCCTGCTACACTTCGGCTCGCAGAGGGGCGCGACGGGGTAACACCGGAGATCGTGGGGTTTGGGTAAGAAGGACCAGTCGTCGAAGGGGAGCCGAAGTGTGCGCTTCGGCATCGGACTCATGTCAGGGTCGTCGTGCGACGGGGTCGACGCGGCCCTGGTTCGTATCAAGGGTACCGCGCCGGATATCCGCATCAAACTCGTCGCCTTCGAGACCTTCACGTATTCCCACACGTTAAAGCAACGCCTGTTGCAGTCCCGCATCGACTGCCGGGAACTGGCGCGCCTCCATTTCGACCTCGGCAAGATCTTCGCCGAAGCGACCCTGTCCATGTTGACCCGCGCCAAGGAAGAGGATGTCACCGTTGATTTCGTTGCGTCCCACGGGCACACCCTCTCCCACGTGCCGCCGGAACTCGGGCATGAGGGCTGCGGGACCCTCCAGATCGGCGAGGCGGCCATCATCGCGCAGACGGCCAAGGTGCCGGTCATCGCCGTCTTCCGGCCGCGGGATATGGCCGCGGGCGGTCAGGGTGCGCCATTGGTGCCATACGCGGATTGGCTCCTGTTCCACCGGGACGACGAAACGGTCGGCTGCCTGAACATCGGTGGCATCGCGAACCTGACCGTGGTGCCCCCGAAACTGGAAGACGTCTTCGCCTTCGATACGGGCCCCGGCAATATGCCCATCGACGGGGCGGTCCGCCGGATCACCCACGACAAGCATGGAGTCGATTTCAAAGGCGCCGGCGCGGCCAAGGGGAAGATCATCGAGCCTTTGCTGAAGACGCTGACCGCTCACCCCTTCTTCGACAAGGCCCCGCCCAAGTCCACGGGCCGCGAACATTTCGCCGTCGAGGAATACGTTCCGAAACAGTACTTCAACACCGCCGAGTTCCAGTCCGAAGATGTGCTGGCTACGATCACCAAAGCCGTAGCGACCAGTATTATCAACGCCTGCGAACGATTCGTCGGTCCCTCCCACGCCCTCGCCCGGCTTATCGTCAGCGGCGGCGGCGTCCACAACCGCACCCTCATGAAACACCTCCGCGAAGGCATGCCCGACACGACCATCCTCACCAGCGACCAGATGGGCCTCTCCTCCGACGCCCGCGAAGCCATCGCCTTCGCCATCCTCGGCAACGAGACCATGTCCCTCGCCCCCGCCAACCTCCCGTCCGCCACCGGCGCCAGCCGCGCGGCGATATTGGGGAAGTTCTACTGGGGGTAAGGGCGCGAAGTAGTGCGCAAATGGACCGCGCAGGCCGTTGATTGATCCGGGTTTGATCAATTTACTCCTGAATTCGAAACGCCATAGAATCGCATTCAAGAACTGGTGCCTGTCGGAACTGCGGTATGACTGATACATAACCCTTTCAGGGTATGCCCAAGGGGGGGGCATCTGTACCCTGGGTAGGCCTTGCTGCGCGGCGGCCAACCCAGGGCTATGAGTATGTAGGCCCTTCGGGCCATTTACGGCGGCTTGGCGCCGCCGCGGTATTTTTTGGGTTCGGCCGGTTCACCGCACCTCCGGCATTGGACCATGACGGCGGCTTGGCGCTGCCGCGTACTTCGGGACCATTTCGCATCGCGCGCCGATCCGTCGCGGCGGGGCACGCGCTACGGAGTATGGAACAAGTCAAACAACGACTGACAAGTGGGAACGTGAACCCCCACTCCCAGCTTGTCGATAACGGTGAAGATTAATAGTCGCCATGATAGCCAGCGAAGTTCCCAGCCGGATCGAAACGGACATACACAATGGGCCAGACCATCGGTTTGGAATATACGAACTCGACGTATGACCTACCTCCTTCATCCGTGTGAGCGAATCTGGAGGTTGGTTCGCCAAGCAGCCGAAGGACATCTTCCTCGCTATGCGTTCTTGACAAGGAACTTAGTGCGTCCTGTTCGATCGGCCATTGATTGAAGTTCCAGATTAGAGAACTCCCTGTCGCGCATAGAATCAACAAGCTCGCCATCGCACTAGCAAGAATTCGGTTTCTTCTCATTTCGCACCTTCTCCGAGGGTGTCCTACCATAAAAGTTTATCGAATACTTCCAGGCCGTGGCTCCGAGCTCCCAACCAGTCAAGGCTGGAGCGAGACTATGGGCAGCGTAGTTCCGCCATGAAACGTATCCTGACGATTTCGTGAACGCAAGTGAAGAAGTTGTCACCGGAGAAGCCAAGCGCCAGATCTTTGTTGCGATCAACGCTGCTGCACTACACAGCGACGGTCTCTTCCCGGCGGCGCGGCGGCGCCAAGCCGCCGTGATGGCCCAACGGGCCTGCATACTCCTAGCCCCAGGTTGACGCGCCTTTGGCGTGGCTACCTGGGGTCACCTGCTACCCCTATGTCTTCCCCTGAAGGGGGTATATAGAGTATGACCATCAGGGCTTCGGTACGCAGTTTCACGCGGGACAGACCCAAACGGTGACAACGGAAGGAGAGAACGCATGGCTCAATCGCTCGCGCAGGTCCACCTCCATCTGATCTTCTCGACCAAGAACCGCGTGCCTCATTTGGCGGAATCGACAGTTCGGAATGAAATGTTCGCGTATCTCGCATCGACCTTCAATGGATTGAATGCACCGGCCCACATCATTTGCGGGATGCCGGATCATGTACACGCGTTGTTTTCGTTGCCACGGGATAAGGATATCGCCGGAATCGTTGCCGAGGTGAAGCGGAGTTCATCGATCTGGGTCAAGAAGAGGGACAACGCGTACAAATTATTTCAGTGGCAAAGCGGGTACGGCGTGTTTTCGGTGAGTCATTCGAATTTAGGGCGCGTCGCGCGATACATTCGCGGCCAGGAAGAGCATCACCGCACGTTGTCGTTTCAGGATGAGTTTCGACGATTTTTGAAGCGTCACGGCGTCGCATTCGACGAGCGGTATGTGTGGGATTAGCTGGAAGGCGGTTGTATAACCCTTTCAGGGTATTCCA
>JAHDWY010000398.1 GCA_023384315.1 Candidatus Hydrogenedentota bacterium
GTTGCTGAGGTAGAAGAGGGATTGCTGACACCCACCGCCGTCCACAAAGGCACGGTGTTCTTCAAGGAAGTCTCCAATCTGGCGACCGAAGTCGACGGCATCGTGGAGGAAGTCCGCTTCGAGGAAGGGCAGCACATCGATGCCGGAAAGCCCCTTGTGCAACTGGACCATGTATTACTTGATGCGGAGCTGGATGCCGCGAATGCGCTCGTGCGGCAATACGGCGCGCAACTGGATCAGGAAGAGGCCCGCCTGGAACGCGCCAAGACTTTGCTCGCAGATGAAGTCACCACGCCGCAGGAATATGACGACATCCGTTTTACCGTCGAATCCATTGCCCATCGCGTAGACGCCGCGAAAGCGGAAGTGGCGCGGCTCGAGCGCACGATAGCGAAGAAGACGATTCACGCCCCGTTCAACGGCGTGGTCGTCGACCGCATGGCGGAACTCGGCGAGTGGAAACGGGAGGGCGATGCCATTGCCGTCTTTGCCCGGGATGATTTGTTCGACGTAATCGTCAACGCGCCGGAAGAAGACCTTCAGTGGGTCCGCGACGATATGACCGTGGACATGAACGTGGCGGGCCGGTCCTTGACGGGCACGGTCGTAAGCGTAATCCCCCGCGGCGACAGCACAATGCGCACGTTTCCGATCAAGATCCGCGTGACGGACGTGGAAGGGCTTCTGGAGTACATGTCGGCGGACGTGCGGCTTCCGAGTGGGGAAGAAACTACGTGCACCATGGTGCCCCGCGACGCAGTGATCCTGAACGGGAATGAGTACGTATTGTTTGTGGTCCAGGATAACGCCGCCATGCGGATGTCCGTGAAGATACTCGGATACACCGAATCGCAAGTTGGCGTTGCCGCCGAAGGGCTTGCTCCTGGAATGCAGGTCGTTACCAAGGGCAACGAGCGGCTTCGCGACAGTCAACCCGTGTCGATCGTTCAGCCATAAGCCACCGTGAGTTGTTGAATCCATGGATATCATTCGATTCTCCATCCGAAATCCCGTGACCGTCCTGGTGGGCGTGATTCTCATCGCGCTCTTCGGGCTAATCTCGCTACAGTCCATCCCAATACAGCTGAGTCCCAATGTGGAGCGCCCGGTGATCACCGTATCGACGATCTGGCCCGGCTCCACGCCGTACGAGATTGAACGCGACGTCGTGGAGGAGCAGGAGAAGGTCCTCAAGGGCATCCCCAATTTGTACGAAATGGAGAGCGAATCGTCGAACGGCCGCAGCGAAGTGACGTTGCGCTTCGACATCGGGACCGATATCGACAACGCCCTGCTCCGCGTTTCCAATAAGCTCGCGGAGGTGCCTGAGTATCCCGAGAACGTGGACAAGCCCATCTTGAACGCCTCCGGCGCGCAGACTTCGCCCGTCATGTGGATCGTGTTGAAAACCCGGGAAGACAATCCTCGCGATCCCTATTCGTACCGCACGTATCTCGAGAACGACGTGCGCCAGTATCTGGAGCGTGTGGATGGGGTGGCGGACCTCTTCATCGGCGGCGGCATTGAGTCCGAAATGCATGTCAAGGTGGATCCCCGGAAGCTCGCGGCCCACGGTTTGACCATTGACGCGGTGGTCAACGCCCTGCGCAACGAGAACGCCAATATCTCCGCCGGTAACCTCGAAGTGGGCCGGCGCGACTACCGCGTGCGCACGGTGGCGGAGTACCGTTCCACCGAGGACATCGAGAATGTGATCGTGTTGTCGGACGGGCAGCGCGACGTGCGCGTGGGCGACCTGGCCACCGTCGAGTTCGGGTTTCAGAAGCTCGAAACGCCTATGATCAGCAATGGCAGGAAGGGGATCTCCATTGGCGTGCGGCCCGAACCCAACGCCAATGTGCTGGAATTGACCGACGCCATCGAGGTGGTCATCAATCAACTGAATGAGGGGAAGCTGAAAAACGAGAACGTCTACCTCGACCTCGTCAACGAGCAGCGGCCGTACATCCGCGGTGCGATAGATCTTCTCAAGCAGAATATTGCTATCGGCGGCGTGCTCGCGGTGATTGTGCTGCTCATCTTCCTGCGCAGCATCACGCCGACCATCGTCGTGTCCACGTCCATTCCCATCAGCATCATCGGCACCTTCATCCTCATGCGCGCCGCGGGCAGTACTTTAAATGTTGTGAGCCTTGCAGGCATTGCCTTTGCCGTCGGCATGCTCGTGGACAACGCCATCGTGGTGCTTGAGAACATCGACCGCCACCGCAGGATGGGCAAGAACCCCGGGGATGCCGCGTACGACGGCGCGCGGGAGGTCTGGGGCGCCGTGCTGGCGTCGTCCCTGACGACGGTTGCGGTGTTTTTGCCCGTGGTATTTCTGGAAGACGAAGCGGGGCAGTTGTTCAAAGACATCGCCATCGCCGTGTCGTGCGCGGTGACCTTGAGCTTGATCGTCTCCGTAACAGTTATCCCGATGTTTTCCAAGAAGCTTTACGCGCTCAACATTGGCAAGGGCAACGAGGGCGCAACCAAAGCAGCGCGAAGGATCTTGCGCCGAATTGGCGCTGCATCGAGCGCGGCATTCATGGGCACGCTGGGCCTGATCATGCGAAACGTGGCAACCCGTCTCGCGACAATCATGATCCTATCCCTGGGCGCCGTGACTACTGCGTACTACATGACGCCCAAGATGGAGTATCTGCCCCAAGGTAACCGCGACTTGATCATCAATGTCTTAATTCCCCCGCCGGGGCTTTCTTTCGAGGAGCGGCAGAGAATCGGCGAAGATCTGTTTGCCTTCTTCGAACCGTACTACGAGCCGGGCTATGAAGGGTATCCCGGCATACGCAATGGATTCTACGTCGGCCGCCAGCAGGCGTTGATTCTCGGAATCGTCAGCGCGAACCAGGCGCGGACCAAAGAACTCATTCCGCTGTGCCAGAGGGCGCTCGCGGACATTCCGGGCGTATTCGCCATCACGAATCAGGCGAGCATCTTCCAGACCGGCTTGGGCGAAGGGCGCACGATCACGGTCGACATCAGCGGAGGCAGTATTGACGAACTGGTCGGCGTGGGCGGGGCCATGTTCGGCATGATCCGCGAGAGCATACCCGACGTGCAGGTGCGCCCGGTGCCTTCATTGGACTTGCTGTTTCCGGAAGCGAATTTCATCCCCGACCGCGAACGCTTGCGCACGGTCGGTATGAATGCGCGGCAGTTCGGCGTGGGGATCGACGTGCTCATGGATGGCCGGGACATCGGCGACTTCAAGCAAGAAGGCGAGAAGAAGATCGACCTTATCGTGAAGACTGCCGAGTCAGAGATACAAACGCCTGAAGAACTCTATAACGCGCTCATGGCGACGCCGACCGGAGAGTCTGTGCCGGTGTCGTCCCTCGCGACCATGGAGAAGACGACCGGGCTCACGCAGATACGTCATCTCGAACGGAATCGGACAGTCTCGCTTCAGGTTACGCCGCCATACTCGATCACCATTCAAGAGGCCATGGAAATTATCGATACCGAAATCGTGCCCGCGCTGCGGGAGAAGGGCCTTTTGGACAACGTGGACATCGGCATGAGCGGGACCGCCGACCGGCTCACCGAAACGCGGCGGGCTCTGCAGATGAATTTCGTCCTTGCCGCGGCCATCATTTACTTGCTCATGTCGGCCTTGTTCGGGAACTTCGTTTATCCCTTCGTCATCATGTTTACTATTCCGCTGGCCAGCGCGGGAGGGCTGATCGGGCTGAAACTCGTCAATACCTTCGTCGCGCCGCAGCAGCTCGATATCCTCACGATGCTGGGATTCGTTATCCTCATCGGCGTCGTCGTGAACAACGCCATCCTCATCGTGTATCAGTCTCTCAACAATGTTCGCGTGGACGGGATGGACTACAAAGAGGCGATCATGGACGCGACCAAAACGCGCCTCCGGCCCATTTACATGAGCGCGTCGACCTCGGTGTTTGGCATGCTGCCGCTGGTCTTGTGGCCGGGGCCCGGCTCGGAGCTTTACCGTGGCCTGGGAAGTGTCGTCTTGGGCGGCTTGGCGTTGTCGACCATCTTCACGGTGTTTCTCATTCCCCCGCTGTTGATGTTTTTCATCGGATGGGAGAAGCGGCCGGAATCCGTGCAACAGGAGTTGCCGCTGAAGCCGGAGCCTGCAACCAGCGTGGCCAAGTGACTCGCGATACGATTCAGTTCTTCTTTTTCGCCTGAGCTTCGCGAGCCTTGAGAAACGCAATCAATTCCTCGGGATGATCCGTCTGGATGCCGTCGCTGCCCCAGGCAATCGCGTCTTCCCAGCAGGAAGGGTCGCTTTCATCCACCATCACGATGGCGCCGGCGTCATGACAGGCCTTGACGAACGACGGCGAGTAGAAACGCCATACGGAAGCGACGACACGAGGTTCGGCTTCCTTCAGCAGCGCCGCCAAGTTCTCTTCCGGGCCTGGGTCCGGCATCTCGATGCATTCCGGACAGACTTCCTTTAGTTCGCGTAGCTCCTCCGGGCTCGCGTACCAGAGAACATCGTGCGCCATTCCCCGCGCCATGATGGCCTCCGCCAGCGGCTTCACGGGCGCGTCCTTCAGGTCGAGATAGATGCCGATCTTGCCTTTACACAAGTCGAGGATCTCTTCGAACGTCGGGATCTTTTCTCCCGCCCACTCCGGACCGACGCGACTGCCGATATCCAGTGTGCGCAGCTCTTCAAGCGTCATCTCCGCGACCTTGCCCGTCTGGCCCGGCGCGTAGGCATCGATGGTGCTGTTGTGAACAGAAACGAACTTGCCATCCTTTGTCGTGCGCACGTCAATCTCGACGAAATCCGCGCCCAAATCGATGGCCCGCTGATATGCGGCCAGTGTGTTTTCCGGAATGCCCTGATGGGCGCCGCGGTGGGCGGCCACATACACGTCTCCGTTCTTGGGCGGCGGAAGGGGAAGCTCTCCGGCGGCGGACAATACAGCGGCAACGCAGAGAAATACGGCGATACTCACGACTTTTCGCATGGTCTATTCCAATCTGCGATATGCGGTTTGTACGATGCCCCATA
>JAHDWY010000399.1:0-2548 GCA_023384315.1 Candidatus Hydrogenedentota bacterium
GCCATGTTCGAGATGCTCATGCAACAGAACGGCGGCCAGGTGTTCGACGACCACGGCCGCGTTGCCATCGACTCAGGGCAAACCCGCGAGGTGATGGCGGTCCTGGAATCCTTGCTTACCGCAGGCATCACGTCCAATACCGCCGTGTTCAGTCAGGCCTTCTACACATCCCTGGGCACGGAAGAGATTGCATCGTTTCCCATGGCCGCATGGCTTGGTGGCTTCATCAAGAACTACGCCCCCGAAACCTCCGGGGAATGGGGCGTGTTTCCTTTACCGGCCTTGACTCCGGGAGGATTGCGCGCGAGTACAGCCGGAGGATCGGTCCTCATCATACCCGCGCAAAGCACGCGCCCGGATGCCGCTTGGAACTTTGTTCGTTTCATGTTGTGCAACGAGCAATCTCAACTTGCACACTACCGGAACTCCGACCTCTTTCCGGCGCTCCTCACGACGTATGATGACCCATTCTTCGACGAACCGGACCCGTTCTACGGCGGACAGAGAGTGCGGCGTCTCTTTGCGGAAGACATCACGCGGATACCGCAGGTGAACCGGACCGAGGATTGGCGGGAAGCCTCCCGCTACATCTCGCAGGAAATGAGCCACTGGGCGGCCAACGAATGCCAGGAAACGGACGCGATGTTGGCTCGATTGGCGTGCCACTTGAGCGAACGGCTACGGCGAGAACTTGCTCCGCAAGTGCCGGACGGCACCCCGTGAGCGCGCCACGGCCAGACGGTCGAAGGTACGCGGAACGAATCCGCCGCAATTGGCACTTCTACCTTTTCATTTCGCCTTTTTTTGTTCTGTTCACGGCGTTCGCACTCTACCCAATCGTCTTCTCGTTTCTGCTGAGCTTCACCGAGTGGGATGGATTCGTCCCCATCAAATGGGTTGGACTGGACAATCTCCGCCTTGCCGCCCATGACGAGGCGTTTTGGAATTCGTTGTGGAATACGCTCGTTATTTGTGTCCTATACATCCCGCCCATGCTCGTCGCCGCGTTTCTCTTGGCCGCCCTGCTCAACGCCTCGTGGCTCAAGTTCAGGAGCCTGTATCGTACCGTCTTTTTTCTGCCCGTCATCACCCCGATGGTCGCGATTGCCCTTGTCTTCGGACTGCTGTACGACACGGAGCGCGGCCTGCTGAACGCGACCCTCGCTGCGATTGAAGAGGCGGTGCCGTGGCTTGGGCTTCGTCCCCTGCCCTGGCTCACGAGCGAAACCTGGTCCAAACCGTCTATTGCAATCCTGCTGATCTGGCGATGGGCAGGATATGGAATGGTGCTGATGCTGGCGGGTTTGCAGGGTATTCCACGCACCTATTACGAGTCCGCACGCATCGACGGAGCCGGGGCTTGGAGCCGTGTGTGGCACATCACATTGCCCTTGATGCGTCCGGTGTTCGTCTTCTGCGCCATCACCTCCCTCATCGGGACGATTTACGCGTTCGACGAGATTTTCATGCTGACCTATGGCGGTCCGGGGCGTTCTTCTACAAACTTTGGGTTGTACCTCTTCAATACTTCCTTCGACGATTTTCGTTTTGGCTACGCGTCGTGCCTGGCGTACGGTGTGGCCGCCGTCGTATTCGTTGCCTCCCTCTTCATCCTGCGATTTCGCAGGAGCGATTGGAACTAGCGCCATGGCACGGCGCGGCACATCCGGGTTTCGAGTGTATCGGTATGTGAACCGCGTTCTCGGACATGCCGTTCTCATGCTCGTGGCCCTGCTTTTCTTGCTCCCGTTCTATTGGATGCTCAGTTCGGCGTTCAAGGAGCCCGGACATATCTTCGCTGCACCGCCCCAGTGGATTCCTTCACCTTGGCACCCATCGAACTTCCGAGACGTGCTCGATTTGGCCAACGTCGACTTCATTCGGTCTTTTGTGAACTCGCTGTTCATCTCAGTGAGCCATTGCGGCTTGGTTTTGTTCCTGTGCTCGCTCGCCGGTTTTGCCTTCGCCAAATACCGGGACGCGCCGGGGCGACAAAGTCTCTTTGTATTCGTTCTGGGCACGATGATGATTCCCGGTTCCGTCCTCATCATTCCGATATACGTGATGATGGTGAAATTAGGCGGAATCGATACGTACTGGGCCATGATCGTGCCTGGCGCCGCCAATGCGTTTGGAATCTATTGGATGCGCGAATACATCGGCGAGAACGTGCATGATGACTTGCTTGAGGCGGCGCGCATCGATGGATGCAGCGAATTGGGGATCTATTGGCACGTGGTCCTTCCCGTGATTCGGCCTGCCCTCGCCGCCCTGGGAGTCTTTACCTTCATCTTTGCCTGGAACAATCTCATGGGATCCTTGATCTTGCTGCATACCAAGGAAATGTATACGCTGCCCCTGGTCATCTACCTGCTGAACGGCGATTCCAGCATTCCCTATGGCATCGTGATGGCGGCAAGTCTGCTCGCGACCGCACCGCTCATCCTGGCATTTCTGTTCTTTCAACGCGACTTCGTTGAGGGGATGACTTCCGGAGCGCTCAAGGCATGAGCCGTCGTAACAGCTGATTTCCGTGTGCGGAGCCGAT
>JAHDWY010000399.1:2558-5016 GCA_023384315.1 Candidatus Hydrogenedentota bacterium
GAGCCGATGTGGTACTTTGCGGGTCGAATTCCGGCGCCGTGTATCGTAGAGTTTTCTGAGGTCGACCGGATCGTACGAGGGACGTGGCAATGGCACGAAAGAAGGTGTGGTTGATTGGAATCGTCGTTGCAGTGCTCATTGCCGGCGCGGTGTATGCGTATTACGTCAACGCAGAATCCCAGTCGTCAGCGGTTCAACGGGTCGACCCAGGGAAAGCGCAACTGATCCAGCAGGTAAACGAAAATTTCGGAAAGGGTTTGCCACCATCGCCCGGGCCCCCGGGCCTGGAATAGCTGTGGATGCTCTGTTTTGATTCCAATCGGTGCGGCGATTCGTTCGAGGCACTGTTATTCCGAAAAAACTCGCCGGTATGCGTGTCAAAGGGGTCTTTTCACCTTCACGTATGGACGGCCTTAGTTCGGCAGATGTTGCCGGTATTTATCATGGTTGGCATGAACACACTCGCACACGGCATTGATTACTACGTCAGCCCCTCCGGCGATGACCTCGCTTCCGGGGAACGGACAAGCCCTTGGCGTTCGGTGAAACGAGCCAACGCCGCTTCGTTTGAGCCGGGAGATCGTCTGCTTTTCGAAGGCGGACACACGTATCCGGGCACACTGACCTTCGACGCGCACGATCGCGGCGCCGAGTCAAGCCCATTCGTCGTAAGTTCCTATGGCGAAGGCCGTGCCGCCATCGACGGCGGGACCGGCTCGGGGGTCGTTGCCGACGGCTGCAATTACCTGAGAATCGAGAACATCAACTTCACCGGCGCAGGGCGCAAGAATGATAACGCCGGTTGTGGCGTCCATGTCCGCAACGCCAAAGGCACGACCATCGCTCAGATCGAGGTGCAGGGATTCCGTCACTGCGGCGTATTGGTCGAAGGCGTGCGGGATTGCTTGATCGACTCCGTCCACGCGCATAACAACGGCAGTTCGGGAATTCAGGTGGGCGACGAGGAACTCTGGTCTGAGAACCTTCGTATCGTCCGTTGTATCGCCGAAAACAACCCCGGAAATCCGGCAAATCTAACGAACCACAGCGGCAACGGAATTGTGGCCGGATTCGTGCGCGGATGCACTATCGAATACTGCGAAGCCATGAACAATGGATGGGACATGCCGCGCGAAGGAAACGGGCCCGTGGGCATCTGGGCCTGGAATGCCGATCGGGTCACCATCCAACACTGCATTTCCCACGACAACAAGAGCCCCAGCGACGATGGAGGCGGCTTCGACTTTGATGGCGGCGTCACGAATTCGATCATGCAGTACAACCTGTCCTATGGGAACGATGGACCCGGCTACCTGCTCTGTATGTTTCCCTACGCATTGCCGTGGAAGAACAACATCATCCGTTATAACATCAGCCAGAACGATGGAAAGCCGGGTCAACATGCGGGAATCCGCATCTACTGGCTTGAGGGCATGTCGGACGCGGAGATCTACAACAATACGGTCTACAACGAGGACGGATCGGCTGTCGGATTCTTCGGCAAGCGCATGCCGGGGATGCGCTTCCGGAACAACATCTTCGTCAGTGGCGGCCCGTCCATTGAAGGAGACCTTCACGAGGCCCGGTTTGAAGGCAACCTTTATTGGCGATTGAAGGACGCTCCATTTGCGCAGGACGGACACGCGAGCCTCGACGCGTGGAGTATTGCAACGGGGCAGGAACGCATCGGCGACCGGTTGATAGGAATTTGGGGCGACCCGAAATTGGTCCGGCCCGGTATGGCTTCGCTGGCCAATGTCGAAGCGCTGTCATCGCTGCCGGAGTACAAGCTGAAAAGCGATTCGCCGTGTATCGGCTCGGGCCTCGTCATGGATGAGAACGGAGGCCGCGACTTCTGGGGCACACCACTTCCCGGCGATGCGAAACCCAGCATCGGCGCGTACGATGTCCCCCAGGAGTAGTCTGGAGCGAGCGGACCTACGGAATGTTCGGCCAGGTTTTCGTCCAGCCGATGTGATCGAGCGCCCACCGAAATTCCTTGATAACCACATCGCCATAAGCCGGAGGGATGTCGTCATCAGGCTGGCACATGTTCGGCGTATCGATGATCCCCCGCAGGTGCAACATCATCTTCAGATTGCGCTGCCAGTTCCCCGAATTGTAGAACATGAAATAAGGCAGAATCTTCGTGAAGTAAATCGTCGCCGCCTCATCCGCGTCGCCCTTCAAGTACGCCGCAACCGCGGCCGCATGGAACTCCAACGCTTCCGTGCCGGTCATGAATGCCGTCACGCCGAGCCGCAACAGGTGAATCATGTGCTGTCCGCCCGCGCCACCTATGACCTGCATCGTCCCCTCGAAGTGCTGCATGAGGTCCGCCGTCTTGGTAAGGAAATCCGCACTCTCCGCTTTGATCGAATGAACCTGGCCCGTCTCCTTGGCGATGCGCATGACCAACTCGGGCGTGAGCACGTCCGCAGTCGCCGGCGTGTCCTGG
>JAHDWY010000400.1 GCA_023384315.1 Candidatus Hydrogenedentota bacterium
CATCAAAAAGTTGTCAATCCTGACAATCTTAGTTCCAGAGTTTACAATGCCACAATGAATAGCAAGAATTCAATATTCCGCTAAGCTATTATCTAACAAAATCTTAAAAACACACGGACTTGACGGAAACTATTGGCACATCATTTGCTCACTCAATTGATGCGCTGGGGAGGAGCCTTTGAATGGACGATATCCAGAAGTTAAAGACTGCCATCGACGATCTGCAAAATCGACTGCGCGAGGAAGTCCAACTTCGTACCGAATTGGAACGCAGGTGTCACCTGCTTGAAAAACTGGCGTACCGGGATCCGGCAAGCGGCCTTCGCACGGAAACCTATCTCCACGCGCGCGTCCGGGAGGAAATTGAGCGGTCAATTCGGTATCCCGCATCGACGACCCTGCTCACGTTGTCCGTCCCTGATGCAGTCGACGACATCCTCTCCCGTCTCGGAATGCATCTCACCGATGAACTCCGTTCGACCGATCAAGTGTTCAGTTTGAACCGCAGGGGCCTCGCAATTCTCCTCGTGGAAACCCCTGAGGACGGTGCCCACCGGGTTCTCGATCGATTGCGCGCCGACTTGGAGCAGTTCGTGAAAGAGTACGGGTACACGATTACGAGCTTTCCGGTAGACGCGAACCTTGCCGACGATTTCATGAATCTGGCGATCGAGCGCCACAAGAGCATGTCTGACGGGCTTCAAATGGGCTCGAGCGGCACGGCCGCCTCTCAATCGTACAACTGATCGCTGCCCAATCTCCGCGAATTACGGGGGCCGAATTCTACGTTGGACCTTTCACCCGCCTTGTAACGCTGGCGTCTCAGATGCTAACTTCTACCACTGCCCAGAACAGGTATTACCGTGTTGGGCGGCACATTTCCCTGCTCCCCCAAAGTGTGAGTCCATCCAACCAGCGGAGAGCCTAAGTCCGTGAAAGCTGTAAAGTGGTACGCCCCGCGCGACATGCGCTTGGTAGAGATTCCCATTCCCACGCCGAAGCCCGAGGAGGCTCTGATCCGGATCGAGTCGACCGGCGTCTGCGGATCGGATATGCACTACTATGTGGACGGACGCATCGGCAAAACCATCATGACGGAGCCCTTGATCCTCGGGCACGAGTACGCGGGAATCGTCGAGGCGGTTGGTCCGGAGGCGGACTCGACATTGATCGGGAAACGCGTCGCTGTTGAACCCGGCATCCCGTGCCTGCGCTGCGAGTATTGCCTGAAGGGTCACTACAACGTTTGCACCAGCCTTCAGTTTCCCGGGGGTCCGCCCAACGACGGCGCCTTGTGCGAGTACATTGCCGTCCACGCGGCCTTCTGCTTCCCCGTCCCCGATGCCATCACCCCGGCCGAGGCGGCGATGATCGAGCCGCTGGCCGTGGCGCTGCACACCATCGAACTCGCCCATCTCAAGCCCGGCGAAACCGTGGCCATTCTGGGACTTGGCCCCATCGGCCTGCTCACCGCACAAGTAGCGAAAGTTGCGGGGGCAAAGCAGGTGATCGGTACGGACCTGCTCGAGTACCGCGTCGCCGGCGCGGCGAAGTACGGAGTCGATTCCGCGGTAAACGTTTCAGATGCCGACACGGTCGACGCGGTCATGGAAGCAACCGCCGGGCGCGGCGTCGACGTGGCCATCGACTGCGCTCGCTCCACGGATACGCCCGCATTGGCTTGTCGCGTCGCGCGTCCTGCCGGCCGTTGCGTGCTCACGGGGATTTCGGGCGAGGAGTATGGCCAGTTCCCCGTAGACATCGCCCGGCGCAAGGAACTCACTGTCACCTGGTGCCGGCGCTTCCGATTCAACTTCCCCACGGCCATCGATCTCGTCGCGACCGGCCGGGTGGATGTGAAGTCCTTGATTACCCATTCGTTTCCGTTGGAAAAGGCGCTGGATGCCTTTGAACTCGTCAGTCACGCCGCCGATGGCGTACTCAAGGCGTCGGTCGATCAGTAACGTGAGACCCGTATTTCGAGGGGTGCGATCATGATCAAAAAACTGCTCATAGGAACTGGGATCGTTCTGGTTGTCCTGATCCTGCTGGCTCTCGTTTTCGTGGGCCCGTGGCCGACCTACGCCGCAACGGACGTCACGACGGAGTCCTACTTCGAGGACGCGATCCAAGCCGCTGACAAGAGCCTCCAGCAAACAACGGTGGGCGCTTCAGGCCAGCTCCACGCGGGATGGGCGAGCGAGCGAATCACGCCGGAAACCGGCACGCCCCTCGCCGGCTTCGGCGACCGCCAGGGCAGACCCTCCACCGGGGTGCGCGATGAACTCTACGTAAAGGCGGTCGCCGTCAGTGACGGAACAGACACGGCCGTGCTCGTCGGCGCCGACATGCTGATCGTGCCGAACAACATCGCGGATCGCGCCCGAGAAAAGGCAATGGCTGCGACCGATCTTCAACCCGATGACATCCTGTTCAATGCCTCGCACACCCACTCGGGACCGGGCGCCTGGGCGCCGGGACTGGCCGCATCGCTCTTCGGCGGCGCGTACGATGAATCCGTCATGGAGCGGATCGGCGACGCATTCGGGACAGCTATCATCAATGCCTACACCAATCTAAAACCCGCGTCCTATGCGCGGGGCGATGTGGATGTGCCGGATCACATTAAGAACCGGGCCCACGAAGGCCCTGTCGACAGCGAATTGAATTACCTCATCCTTAAACATGCGAACGGCGACATGTGCCACGTGGTGTCATATGGCGCACACGCCACGGTTATCGGTTCGAGTAACATGGAGTTCAGCGGAGACTACCCCGGCAATCTGGAACGGGCCATCGAAACGCAAACCGGGGGCATGGCGGTCTTTCTTGCCGGCGCCGTGGGTAGCATGAGCCCACGCATCGATGGGACAGACGGCTTCACGAAGGCGGAAACGCTGGGTTCGACCTTAGCGGAAAAGGTCCTCGCCGACGCGGAGGGTTTATCCTATTCCGAATCCGCCGATGTCGCGTCGGTAGGATTCTCATTTGAAACACCGCCGCTGCAACTGCGGTTGAACCAGAACTGGCGGCTTTCGCCAAACCTGTTCCCATTGGTCGGGCTCGACGATGAGGCGTGGATCTCGGGAGTCAAGATCGGCGATGTCTTTTTTTACGGAACGCCTTGCGACATGAGCGGCGAGATCAGCCTCACCATGAAATCCTGGGCGCAAAAACAGGGCATCGACTTGTGGGTGCTGAGCTTCGCGGGAGATTACATCGGCTACGTGTCGCCCCGGAAGTACTACGATCTTCCACGCGAAGAGACCCACGAGTATGAAATGTATCTCATGTCGTGGATCGGCCCCAATCAAGAAGCCTTCTTCACGGAATTGCTGCATCACCTGGTCGATTCCATGGGATTTCAGTCCTGATCCTCAAGCGGCGCTTGCAGCGTGATTCTCGAAGCAAAGGAGTGTCCTGTTCCCATGTCATACCCCGATCCCCCACTCTCGCATGATGCTTCGTCAACGGACACATCCCCTCCCCCGCTGTCCCCGGCTCCGCCCGTTAAGCCGCTGCTCGTGCCGGCCCTGACGGCGCTCGTTGGGGTTATCGTGATTAGCGTGATGGCCCTGCTGGAAACGCAAATTGATGAGGACCAGGTCTGGCGGAATGCCCTGCTCGCCGCATCGGGCGAACCCCTGCATGACGACGCGTTGATCCTCCACACACGAAAAATTTCGGACGAGAACTTCCCGCCCTCGCCATTGGCGGAACAACTTCATGATATCGACGGCGGCGCGGAGGTCATCGCGTTGCTCGGACTCGAAATGCGCGAGCGCATCATCGCCATGGAACTATCGCCGGAACAATGGCAGGCATTGACTGCGTCCGGTTCCCCGCCGGAACCCGGGAAGCGGCAAGTCCTCGCGGGCCCTCTCTGCCGGCTCGAAGAGTTCACCGTCGATGGCGAGACCTTCACCGTTACCGGCAAACTGCAGCGCGGCACCGCGGGCATGGCTTTCTCCTACCTGCTCCCCTACGACGACGCCGTCGCGCCGCTCTTCACGGAAGAAGCCGGCGCCACCACCGGCTGGCTGGAACCCGAGGGTCAAACCCGCGAACCGACAGAGGAAGAGATCGCCGCGTTGGAGTCTGAGGCTCAGCAGATTATCGCGCCCATGGTGCCCACAACCATGCCGCTCGCCTGGGGCGGGTTCCTCGGCATCCTATTGGTCACCATCGGTGGAGCGGTATTTCAGGTGCGCGTGCTGTTTCGTTTGATCCGCATACCGCTGCTCGAACCCATCATCGCGCCCATGCGGCAGTATTGGACGCTCTTCGTCGCGGTGCACCTGCTCTGCTACGGCGCCTTGTTCGCCGCCACGCTCGCCGCCTTCGCCATGCCGCTGCTCAACCTGCAAGTACTGACTTTCGTCACGGAAATCTTCACCACGGGCGAACTCAGCCATCTCGGCGACGCCTACATGAGCGGCAACGTCATCAGCGCGGCCTGGTTCACGTTCAAGAACAACTTCGTCGTGCAGACCCTCATTTACAGCATCGCGCCCTCGTTGATCGTCCCGTTCCTGGGACTCTTCAAGACCATGCTGAATCTGGCCGTGGCGGGTTTCGCCCTTGCTCCCCTCTGGACCGATCTGCTTTCGCGCTTCACGTACCACTCCGTCACCTTGTCCCTCGAAGTCGAAGCCTACGTCGTCGCCGCCTTCGGGATTTGCCTCTATCCGATCTACATCGCGCGGGCACTCACGTCGGGAGAACCCGCGAAGGGCCTCCTGAAAGTTCCCCCCATGCTGATCGCATCCATCGTCGTGTCCGGCGCGCTGCTCTTCCTCGGCGCCGTCTACGAAGCCGTCACGCTGATCCTGATCGGCTAGATCGCAAAAAAAAGAGGGCGGGTTTTCCAACCCGCCACCAGAAAGCCTAAGTTCCGACGCGAGAATCGGACATACGCCGGGAAGCCACCTTCGGATCCTCCTTCCACCCCGCAGGGGTGAGACAAGAAAGCCCAGGGCGGCGTTGCTGCAACCAAATTCGAATCTC
>JAHDWY010000401.1 GCA_023384315.1 Candidatus Hydrogenedentota bacterium
ATTTCTTTCCGTGCAAATTTGCGCCCTTCGCGGTGATCAATCAGCTTCTGCCCAACCGCGTATCCAAGGCGCTACTACACGGGATCTTCGAGGGGAAGGAGGGCATCCTGGGATTTCCGGCGTGTTACGACAAGACCTACTACTCCGCGTACACGCGGCTCCTCGAAGCGAAGCAATTCCGAATCGAGCGCATCGATATCTCGTATTCGCAGTCCGGTTATTTCAGTTTTTTTCTTCCGTGTTTTCTCGTCAGTGCGCTTTACGAAATGGTCGTCATGGCGCTCGGGATCAAGAATCTCTGCGCGTATATGATTGTCGTGGCCCGCAAAGACCCGGCAACCGGTTAGACGGTTCGGGCGGTGGTGTTTCCGCTTCGTTTGGTGCCAGAGCCTTAAATCCGTATACTGCTTATTCCCCGTGTTTGGGGGGCCGTAATGTGCCGGGTTCTTCAGGAATCCTGCACCAACCAGTACTTTTCCGGGAGGACCTGAGGAATGAGTGACAGCAATCTTTCGCGCCGGGCGTTTCTGGCCGCGACGACAACCACGGCGGCCTTGACGTTTACCGGAGCCGCGGCCAAGCCGAACACGGCGGAAGTCGTACCGGGCAAGAAGTCGCCCAATGAGAAACTGAATGTGGCCGCAATCGGCGCGGGGGGCAAAGGCAAAGGCGACATCATGAGCTGCGCCCAGTTGGGCGAGAACGTGGTCGCCATTTGCGACGTGGACTGGAAACGGGCGGAAGAAACCACCTACCTGCTGCCCAACGCGAAGCAATTTACCGACTACCGCAACATGCTCGAGCAGATGCCCGAGATTGAGGCGGTGACCATTTCCACGCCGGACCATACCCATGCGCCGGCCGCGTATATGGCCATGAAGATGGGCAAGCACGTGTACGTGCAGAAGCCGCTGACCCATACCGTCGCGGAAGCGCGTCTGTTAACGCTGACCGCGCGCGAGATGGGCGTGATGACGCAGATGGGCAACCAGGGTCACTGCGGAGACGGCGCCCGTCAGGTCTGCGAGATGGTCTGGTCCGGCGCCATCGGCCCCGTTCGCGAGGCTCACGTCTGGACCCACCGCCCCGTATGGGCCAACCAGGGCCGTCCCGATCCGTTGCCGCCCGAGGTGACGCCGGAAGGGCTCGACTGGGACCGCTGGATCGGGTGCGCGCCGTGGCGTCCATACAACCGCGGTATTGCCCCGCACGATTGGCGCGCGTGGCTCGATTTCGGCGGCGGTTCGCTTGGCGACATGGCCTGCCACATCATGGACCCCGTGTTCTGGGCGTTGAAGCTGGTCGAGTCCACGGATTACACCGTAGAAGTCGTCATGCAAGAGGGCCGCAACACGGAGACCTTCCCGCTGGTATCGACGATCAAGTACTCGTTCCCGGCGCGCGGCGAGATGCCGCCAGTCGATGTCTACTGGTATGACGGCCACTGGGACAACGGGGACGAGAAGAAGTACAACCGCCCCGCGCGGCCCGCAGGCATCCCGGAAGATCAGATCCTCGGCGACGACAATCTGAATGGTTCGTTCATGATCGGAGACAACGGCATTCTTACCTGCGGCGAATACGGCGGCCAGGCGCGCCTCATGCCGGATGAGAAGATGGTGGACTACACGATGCCGGAACAGGTGATTCCGCGCATCCCGGATCAGGATCCGTACCTCAACTGGATCACCGCCTGCAAGACCGGCGAACCGGCCGCGTCCAATTTCGATTACTCCGGTCCGTTCACGGAAATGGTCCAGTTCGGCAATCTCGTCGTGAAGTCCGGCGAGAAGCTCCACTGGGACAACCAGAAGGGCGTCGTGACGAACGTCTCGAACCCGGCAGAGATCGTGAGCAAGGAGTATCGCAAAGGCTGGGAGCTTCCCTGCTGACGCGTTCGCAACCGATCGGATAGCATCGGGCCCCGCTGGAGTCGACCTCTGGCGGGGCCCGTTCTTGTGAAATAGCTAATGGCACCCATCATGCGAACGCGTTCACCGTCCGTGCAGGTCCGTGTGAGTCCGTGCTCCCTAGCCCTCGCCGCGGATTTCTTTGAGCACTTTCAGTTTGGCGTCGATCAGGATGGGATGTTTCAGGTTCATGAGCCGGGCGAGTTTGTGGACGAGGTAGTCTTCATGCCCATCGAGAACGCTATCTGCGTAGATGAGCCGCCAGACCTCCTCGATGATTTGGATCTTCTCGTCGTTCGAGCAGGCTTGATTGATCTGATTCGTGAACTTCCAGAGGTCGGAGCTTTCATCCCGCCGCTCCTGGGCCACGCGAATCAGTTCTTCCGCGTCTTCCTGGGAGAGCTGAAACCGCTGGCGCAGGGCACTGATGATGTGCTCGCACTCCTCGGGCGAGAATTCGTTGTCCGCGCCGGCAACTTCCAAGAGAATTACACAAGTCGCCATGCGCAGCTTCTCTTCGGGGTCGGTCTCGATGGCCCCGGCGTCCTCGATGGCAAACAATTTAAAGAGTTTATCCAGCATATCGCGTCCTTTCGTCTCCGATGGTACCATGTTGATGAAACCACGTCCAAAACGAAAGCGGATATTCATGCGCGCGTTCATTGCCATCGAACTTCCCGATTCAGTACGCCGCCAGTTTAGCGAGATTGTCGCGCAGTTGCGGAAGACGGGAGTGAAAGCCACCTGGGTTCAACCCGACCGCATGCATCTGACGCTTCGCTTTCTTGGCGACGTTCAGAAAGAGCAGATCGACATAATCGCAGACGCGTTACAGCAACCACTTTCGTTGCACGACGCGTTCTCCCTGGTGTCGGATGGTCTCGGCGCGTTTCCCAACCTTCGGCGCCCAAGCGTCATCTGGGCGGCGATCGCTCCTCTGGACCCGAATCTTGCTCGCGTACAGCAGTTCGTAGAGACGGCCGCGCGGTCGGCCGGTTTGGCTGCGGAGACCAAGGTCTATCATCCTCATGTCACGCTCGCCCGTGTACGCAATCCAGCTGCGGCGCGCGCGCTCGGGGCGGCCGTTGAATCGTATCCGGCGTTCCGTACGGATGCATTCGACGTGTCCCATGTGTCATTATTCTTGAGTGAGTTGACCCCGCGTGGACCGGTCTACACGCGTATCCATGAATTTCCGATGAAGCGAAGCGTATCGTGATTGAAAGCATTATCTACAGCGTCTCTACCTTGTATATGTTGATGATTCTGGTGCGGTGGTTGTCGCCGTTCCTCGAACTGAACATGCACGATGTGCGCCTGCGCTGGATCTCGCACCTCGTGGACCCGCCGATTGGCAGCGTACGGCGCATTCTGCCGAATCTGGGACCGATGGATTTTGGTCCCGTCGCCACGCTTTTCATCGTGTGGATTGCGCGGGAAGTCGCACTTGCTTTTGTAACGGGTGGAGGCTTGCGGGCAGCAGGAGGGTGACCATGTTCTTCCGCCGCCGATTCCAGTCCCCAGATCCGCCGCCAGGTTCGGAAGCGAATTTCGATCTGCAGCGCGAACGGATGGTACAGATCCAGCTCACGGGGCGGAACATCACCGATCCCCGCGTGATCGCCGCCATGGGTTCGGTGCCGCGCCACCGCTTCGTGCCGATTGCCCTGCGCGAATCGGCGTACGAGGATCGGCCTCTGGATATCGGACACCGCCAGACGATTTCGCAGCCCTACATGGTTGCGCTGATGACCCAGTTGTTGCGGCTGCGACCTGAAGATCGCGTCTTGGAAGTGGGCGCCGGTTCCGGGTACCAGGCCGCGGTGCTCGCGTCTATCGCGCAATCGGTCGTTTCCATCGAGCGCATCGAGTCCATTGCAAACACCGCCGCGGCGGTGCTCCGCGACCTGGAGTATCTTAACGTTGAAGTGCAGGTCGGGGATGGCACGTTGGGGTGGTGCGATGGTGCGCCATACGATGCCATCGTGGTCACTGCGGGGAGTCCCTCCGTGCCGTCGGCATTGAAAGCGCAACTGGCGGATGGCGGCCGGCTGGTATGTCCAGTGGGGCCACGGGAGATGCAGCAACTCGTGCGAATCACGCGGGAGGGGACTGATCTCCGGGAGGAGGTGGGGATTGGCTGCGTGTTCGTGCCCCTCATCGGTGACGCAGGATGGTCTGAATGAGGGAACTGGAATCCGGTAAGCCGGTCCTTGACCTTGCGGGTGTCGATCTGGTGCGTGGTGGCACGCCTATCCTGTCCGGTGTGAACTGGAGGATCCTGCGCGGCGAGCATTGGGCGCTGCTCGGGGCCAACGGGTCTGGCAAAACAACCTTGTTGAAGGTAATTACCGGTTACGAATGGCCCACCTCCGGCAGCGTCACGGTGCTTGACAACCACCACGGGGATTGCGATATCCGCGCGCTGCGCAGGCATATCGGATGGGTTAGCTCGTCGCTCGAACACCGTCTGCCCCCGGAGGAACGCGCCGTGGACGTTGTGCTTTCGGGTATCGACGCCTCGATTGGCGTCTACCGCCAGTACACCGAAGCGGAGCACTCGCATGCGCGGGAGATGCTACGCAGGGTTGGCGGCGGTTCCGTCAGTGACCGGCAATACGGAGTTCTTTCGCAGGGAGAGCAGCAGCGGGTCCTGATTGCGCGGGCGCTGATCGCGCGTCCGGATTTGCTGATACTGGACGAACCTTGCGCGGGACTGGACCCGGCGGCGCGGGCGCGGTTTCTGGACGACCTTGGCGTACTGGTGAAAGAGCCTCAGTCGCCCAATCTCGTGCTGGTCACGCACCACGTCGAGGAAATCGGACGCTGGATAAACCGGGTGCTTATGCTCAAGTCGGGCCGGGTCTTGGCTTCCGGCGCGCCTGGAGAAGTGCTCACGGACGCCACCCTAAGCCGCGCGTTTGACGCGGTCTGTCATGTTACCTGCCGGGGAGGCGGATTTCAGATTTCCGTTGCGTCGTCGGAAAGCGGCGTTGGCTCTCGCTGAGTTCGTCAGTTTGCAGCGGCGTACGGGACGGCGCCTTGGTCCATCGCCTCGGAGACTGCCGCGCGGATTTCGACGGGCTTCATA
>JAHDWY010000402.1 GCA_023384315.1 Candidatus Hydrogenedentota bacterium
GTCGTCTTCGATGGGCCGGTCCGCGGCGAGGGGACGGCCGTAGTGCAACGCTTCGACACCATCAATGGAGCGTAACGTTTCGAGGCCGTCGACCAGTGCGGCGACTTGTTCGTCCGTGAGTTCGTGGCTGAGCCAGAAGAGTACCGTGTGCACGACGGGTTGGTCTGCGCGTTCATCCTTCGCGAGCGGGTCGTCGGAGGAGAACGTATCGATGACGCCGATCTCGGTGCCGTCGGGTTGGAAGCCGATGGCCTCGGCTTTCCAGGAGTCCTCGCCCACGGAGACGCGCACGTACTCGTTGACCAGCCCGTTTTTGAAACCGGGGATGTCCTGCGCGCCGCCGACGGTCATGTGCGGCCAGTCCTTCACGACGGGCTCGCCGTGGTCGAGCCAACTGGCGCCGCCGGTGATGCAGTAGTAGACGCCGTTGCGGTAGCCGCGTTCGTATTCGTGGGTGTGGCCGCTGAAGACGGCGTCGACGCCGTAGCGTTCCAACAGCGGCACGAGCTGCGCGCGCATGGTGGACTCGCCGTCGATCCAGAGTTCGCAGTAGGGCGGCTCGTGAATGAAGAAGAAAGTGAACTTGGCGTCCTGGTTCGCCTTCAAGTCCTGCTCGACCCAGTGGAAGATGTCTGGCCAGTGCGTGGCATAGTCGATGCAGACGAAGTGGCAGCCCGCGTAATCGAAGGAGTAGCTGCCGTAGCTGTCCGTATACCCCGGCACGTCGCGCTTGGGGAAGGACGCGAACTTGCGCAAGGCTGCGTCGCGGTAGTCGTCGTGGTTGCCCCAGGCGACGAAGAAGGGCTTGTACGCGCCGAGGTGCATGCTCACGCGATTGAGGAAGTAGTTGCGCGTGTCCTCATAAGCGCCGCCGTCTTCCGCCATGTCGCCGCAGGCCACGCCGAATGAAACATCCTGTGCCACCATGTGATCGAACATGCTGTTCGTGGGCTCGTAGATGTCGGCCTCGTAGGCGCCGCGGTTGTGTCCCTGACTGTCGCTCCACACGGAGAAGGTGAAGGGCACGGCCTCGGCAGGTGCCGTCGTGAATTGGATGGGCTGCGCGAGATGGAAGTCGCTGAGTCCGTCCTGGGTCAGCTCGACGGTTGCCGCGTAATCGGTTCCCGGTTTCAGGCCGGTAAGCTCGGCCTTGTAGATGTAGGTGCCGAAACCGGAGGGTTCGCAGGTGGCCGTATGAGAATTCCCGTTAATCTGCACCGTGCCGTTGAGGGCGTCGTTTGCTTCCCACATGATCGTGATGCCGTCCTGGGCAACGCTCATCAGATAGGGCGGCGTGAGGAACTCGACCGATGGGTCGCCCGACACCGCGACGGTTGCGCAAAGTTGCGGGGAGGTTTCCGCGCCGTATTCGTCGCGGATTTCGATGGAAACAGGATAGCGTCCCGCCGCATGGAAGACGTGGGTTGCGGTAACGGGCTCGACCGGTGATTGAAGTTCGGACCAGGGAGTCAGCGCTTTCCAGCTTCCTGCGTACAACCGGTAGCGGATCCGGTCGCCTTCGGGATCGGACACGGGGATGCTAAAGGAAACGGGTTCACCGGTCCTGGCTGCGATCTCGGCGATGTTGCCGTCGAAGGCCGAGGCGGTGTTCTTTGGATTGGGCGCGGATAGATGCGCGATAGACTTCACGTCTTCGTCGCTGAGCGCGTGGTCGTAAATGGCGATCCGCGAGACGGTGACTTCCGCGTCATCGCCTTCGTCGTCTGCGAAGAACAGCACGCCATCGGGATCGAGAGCGTAGCGCCGGTCGAGGTCTTGCGGCGCGCCGTGGATCGCATGTACACCGTTGAGGTAGACATCGTAACGTCCGGCCGGTAAGTCCGCGCAGACGATCAGGCGATGCCACTCGCCGGGCTTGAAGGCCCATTGCGATGAGAATCCAACGAACCCCGCGCCGAGGACGCCTTCGCGGTTAAGGGTTTCCATATCGTTGTCATCGTCGTTGGCGAGGTTGGTCTGAAACAGGGCATGGCTGTAGGTGTCGACCGGGGTTTTGAAGTCAATGACGAAGGTATAGGCGTTGATGCGTTTATACCCCGGCCGGACGGCGATCCCGTGTTGCGCGTTGTAGAAGCTGCCTTCACCGATGGTGCATGCGCCGTCTGCGTCGTTGACTCCGGCGACGGGTTGATGATCACCCTCCAGCGTCAGGTCGGCGCCGATGGCGGCCTTGAGGGGATTGGCCGTGTCGAATTCCCAGAGCGCGACGGGTTCGGGGTCCGCGTTCGCGGACAGCGGAACGAATGCGAATGTTGATAGCAATACGAGGGGGACAATCGTTCGCATGGAATGGGTACTCCTTGGAAACTTCGCGAAATCCTTCTGCAGACCGTGGATTTGGAGAGTTTACCCCCTCGCCGCGCGGGATACCAAATCGCGCCGAGAAAGGAAAAATGGATCCCCGCCTTCGCGGGGGCGACGGAGAGGGTGTGGTCCCACACAATCGGCCCACACGGCGCACAGGCGCGGTTGTTCCGTGCTTCGCTTCGATCGCCTGCCGACGCAAAATAGAAACGTCCGCCTTAGCCGCCTGTCAAACGCAAAATCGAAATGTCCGCTTTGATCGCCTTGTTCACTCGGCGTAGAATAGGGGTCGCCTTACGAGTGGCATGACACGCGGATGCTGATTTCCCCCAATCGGTTTCCGCTCCAGGGGGGAACGTTTGTGCCGCTTCCGTAAGTTGCACAGGGGGTAGCATGAAGGACATTTCGTATCGGGGGATCTCCACGTTTTCGGGTATTGCCCTGTTGATGCTCGTCGGGTCCGGCATCTGCTTTGCGGACCTGCAGAACGTCGACGTGGGCGGCGAACTGCGGATGCGGTACCGGTATTACCGCAATGTGTTCGAGGAAGAGTTCAGCCCGACCATTCGGATTCCAGATTTCTTTCTGCCGAAGCGGCCCATCGGCGCGCCGGGGGTGATCTCGTTGTTCGATTGGGACGGCACCGGCGGCGACTGGCACTTCGCGGAGACGGCGCTGTTACTGAGCGTGAACGCCGATTTCACGGATAATGTGTCCGGATTTGTCGAACTGTACGACTACCACGAATGGGGCGAGGATTTTCGATCGGATTACGTAACGGGTCTGGACGCGCGGGCCGACACGGGCGAGGATCTGGAGGTCAACCAGGCCTACGTGCAGATGGACCAGGCCTTCGGCGCGCCATTGCGCCTGCGCATTGGACGGCAGGCCTTGATTATGGGCAAGGGTTGGTTGGTCAACGATATGCTCACGCCGACGCAGCGGTTGACCTTCGACGCGGTCCGCGCGACGTACGAGGTCGATGCCTTTTCCGTGGACGCCTTCGCGGCGAAGGTCTTCGAGAACGGCATCAACGAACAAGACGGCGACGTGGATTTCTACGGCGTCTACGCCACGTACAAGGCGCTGGAGGCGATTGACCTTTCGGCGTACTGGTACTGGCTTCGCGATGCGCGCAGCCGGAACGACACGTCGTTCATCGCGCCCATCGAACGGCTCGAAGAGTTCGTGGGTCTCGACGATTACGACGCGACGAATCTGCACACCGTGGGCATTCGCCTGAACGGCGGTTGGGAATCCTGGGACTACGACCTGGAAGTCGCGTACCAATTCGGGGAAGCGGACAGTCACGGGTCGCGCTTTGTGCCTATCGGCATGATCTACGGCGACGACGACGCGGAGTACGACAACTGGGGCGCCGACCTGAACGCGGGGTACACGTTTGATGCCATGTGGAGTCCACGCGTGTCGATCATCGGCGGGTATTTTCAAGGGCAGGACAATCGCGACCTGAGCTTTGCCGAGTGGATCAATCCCTTCTACCGGCCGGAGGCGAGCGTGTCATTCAACCGGCTGTACGCGGACAAGAACTACCTGCCGGTGGTAAACGACAACGGGTGGCTGTCGAACTTTTACATGGTTGGCGGCGCGGTGGACGTGACGCCGACGGATGTGGTGAAAATCCACGTTCAACTCGCCCGCGCGTGGATTGACGAGCCCTTCGATCCGCCGGCCTACGCGAACCTGGGACGATTCCGGGTACCGCTGGCACCCGCGTTGTCCTTCTGGACGCGTGAAGGCAGCGACGACATCGGATGGGAAGCCTCGGGCTGGATCAAATACAACTACACCGACGACTTGTCCATTCTCTTGTACTACTGCCACCTCTTCCCGGACGACGGGCTGACCGACGGCGGGTACATCCAGTTCAACGGGACCGGCTTCAGCGGCGGTTCCGATGCGGATGATGCGGACTACGTGTTCCTCATGACCGTGCTGAAATTCTGAGGGCGCCTCGTTTTTCTTACACGTGAATCTTGTGGTTGATGTAGTACTGGTTCTGGATGTCGTGGGGAAGTTGCTCGATGCGCGTGGAACCAAAGCCCGCGTCGCGGAGCATTTGCAGCGCCAGTTCCTCGCCCCACATGGTGCCGAGCCCTTCGCCGCCGTACGCGAGCGACACGGTCATGCAGTGCATGCAGGAGACCGTGTAGAGCAAGGGGCCGATGGGGTGTTCCGTGTTGCCGTGCACGTGGCTGCACGCGCGGATGTCTTGCATGAGGTAGACGCCGTCATCGCGCAAGGCGCGGTGGATGTTGGATAACACGACGGCGGGCTTCGCCTGATCGTGAATCGCGTCGAAGGTCAGGATCAGGTCGTAGGCGTCCGTCTCGTCGAAGGTGGCGGCGTCCTGCACTTCGAAGCGGATGTTCTTGAGGCCGTATTCAGCGGCCTTGGCGCGCGCGCGGGTGATGCCATCCTTCGAGAAGTCGTACCCCGTGAAGCGGCTGTTGGGGAAGGTGCGCGCAAGAAGTATCAGCGCCAGCCCCACGCCGCAACCCACGTCGAGCACGTCGATGCCTTCGAACAGGCGCTCCTTCAGGCCCGGCACCAGGGGAAGGATCTCGTCGAGCAGGGCGGGCAAGACGCTCTGGCCGCTGTCCTCGGCCATGATGTCGTGGAAGCGTTTGAACTTCTCATAGGGCACGCC
>JAHDWY010000403.1 GCA_023384315.1 Candidatus Hydrogenedentota bacterium
GCTGCGTCCGTAAACAGCCGGTGCGCGTGAGCGGACAGCGTCGCGATCTGATGCCCGCGCCCTTCCGCACCCTTCGGCGGCATGTTCACTTCCTGGTCCCAGGACAGGACGGCGACGGCGGAGCGAATGTCGGACACGGCCGCCAGCCGCTCGCGTAGTTCGTTCAGTTGTTTCTGCACCGTTGAATCCCTTGCGTTGGTGTTCTGTTGTTGCGGCCGCCTGACGCGATTAAAGTCGGTCGACGAACGCAATCGAGTCGCCGACGCGAATCGCGCCGCCTTGGAGTATTTCCCCATAAACGCCTGCGCGGAGATTTGGACGGAGCGCTTCCTGCAGACCGGGATGCACCTCATCCATCGCAGGGCACGGCTCCGTCTCGCCATGGATTTTCACCGTCACTTCACCGACCGAGAGGGTCTTGCCGATAGAGATTTCCAGCGGAAAGCCCTCGACCAGCACATTTGCGCGCCGCGAGTACCAGGGAAGGTCCGAGTCCAGTTCCCGAATCGATTCTTCCCACCCTTCGGCAGAGATAAGCGTCAGGCCCCGTCGCCGCGAAACGCGCAGATCCTCGTCAAGGCCCGCGCCGGTCATCGCGACGGCTTCCGCGATCTCTCGCATGGGTCCCATGCGCGACGTGCGAACCGCGATTCCCGCAACGTTGCCGCGTGCCGAGTGTATGGACATACCATCTCTCCTTTTCATGAGGGGGAGCAGCGAAGACGTTGAGTATACCACGCGCCTCTTCTGCAGCAGATGTTGGAGCAGCGGTCTACTCCGAAGGTGCCGGTTTGGACTTGTGGACCTTGATGGTCTGATCGCCGACGAGCCAGCGCATTCGCGCGATCATCTTGGCACTGAGTTCAGCGCCTTCCCGGGCGAGGAACCGGCCGTCTTCGTCGTACACGTTTCCGGCGAGGATCATTCCGGGATGTGCGTCCCGCACCTGCAACTCGACAACGTCCTCTTCCGCGGGGGCGACCAGTGTTTCACGAGCGCAGGACATGGCCACATCGATCAGCTCGGGGTCGTAAGCTCGCTTGGCTCCGGCGAACAGATGTTTGTGAAGCTCCTCCAGGGCATGCTCGTACTTGCCGAACATGAGATGCGTGTCGCACCCGTCCGCAATTCGGATAATGCGCGATTCGAGGGGAATGCCGATATCCTTGAGCTTCTTCGGGAAACCGGAACCGTCGTAATTCTCTGCGTGGGCCTCGACGAGTTCGGCGACCCGTTCGGCGCCGCGGACTTCACTGAGCAGCATGGCGCCGATGAGGGGATACGAGCGGAAGACTTTCTGTTCCCTTTCGCTCAATGCCCACGGCGCTTTCGTGCGAATGGCGTCGGGCATGCCGAACTGGCCGACATCGTGCAGAAGGGATGCGTAAACGAGATCCCGGCGCTCGCCCGCTTTGAGACCCAGTTTCTCCGCCATGCGGGACGCCAACTTCTCCACTCGTCCGGCGTGACTGCCGTACGCGGTTTCCATCTGATCGAAGAGGTTGGTTAATACCCGCAAAGAACCGTGAAACCCTTCCTCCAGATCTTCCTTCTGGCGTTCCAGATCTTTAATGGCCGACTCGAAGGATGCCGTGACTTGCGCGAGTTGGAGGCGCATCGCCTCCGTGGCCCTGCCAATCTCTTCCGCCACCATGGACGCGCCGTTCACCGAAGCGGTAGGCGACTTGCGGGCCGAGTGACGGGCCAGCAGCGCCTTCGCCTTCGCGGCAATCACGTCAAAGGCAAGGGGTTTCTGAATGACATCCACGACGCCGCGTCCGATGAGGTCCGCCACGAGACGGGGTTCGATCACGCCGGTCATGGCGACGATCAGGGGTGGATCGGGACGGCTCAGCACGTCCGTGATGAGTTGGTGGCCGTGCTTGCGCGGCATACGCAGGTCGGTCAGGAGAAGGTCGTACCGATTGTTTTCCAACATGTATTCGGCGAGGACCCCGTCTTCCGCAACGTCACAATTGATGTTCTCTTTTTGAAGAGCGCGGGACAGCAACGCCCGGAACTCCCGGGAGTCATCCACCACCAGGGCGCGCGGCAATCGTTGCGGCTCCACAGAATACCCTCACTGAATCGTCAGAACGTGCGGAATGACCAATGCGAATGAACCGGACATTGTTTACGATAATCGTACAGCCCTACGATTTGCAAGGAGCCTCATTTTCTGCATCATATCTCGCATCACGTTCGGCCACAGTGCGGCACGAATTGACTTCTCGCACCGATATGATATAGTGGCAGGCAGGAAGGCGAAGGTGTTCGGGGCGTCTCCAGTTACGGTTGGGAGTCATAGTGCGCTTCATTCCGTAACGTAAGCGTGCTTAAACTTGGATCCCAGTGCAATGGCGGACGTACGCATTCTTGTTGCGCGCAGGCCCAAGGCGCGCTCGCAGGCGGACTATGGACACCAGGCGTAAAGCGGCCAAGACGGACGCCGGTGTAGCGAAGGCCAGCACAGGCGTTCTAGGTCTCGATGAAATCCTACTCGGCGGCATTCCGAGCCGCCGCACCACGCTACTGCTTGGCGGACCCGGCGCCGGAAAAACCGTCCTCGCTCTACAATCGCTCCTCCACGCGGCCGAGTTGCACCAGGAGCCGGGGGTATTCGTGGCATTCGAGGAGAATTCGGATCGTATCCTCCAAAATGCGAACGGCTTCGATTGGAACACGACGGCGCTTCAAGACGGCCGTGTTGTGTTTATGGACGCGGGAATCTCGTCCGCGGACGCGCAGGTGGGGGCCTTCGACCTGGAGGGGCTCCTCGCCGCCATCGGCGCGAAAGCCGGGGAAATCGGCGCCAAGCGGGTTGTATTCGACGGCATCGACATGCTCCTCGGCCTGCTGAACGACGCCGTGGCCGAACGCCGGGAAGTTCTCCGGCTGAACGCGTGGCTCGCACGCACCGGATTGACCGGGATTGTCACCGGCAAAAGCCAGAGCGACCAACCCCAATCGCTGGAACCGTACGAATTCCTCCAGTTCATGGCCGATTGCGTGGTCTACCTGCACCGCCGCATTTCGGGTCGAACATCCGAACGGGGACTGCGCGTGCTGAAATACCGGGGAAGCGGGTTTTTCGAGAACGAGTGCCCCCTCTCGATTGGGCCGCACGGTGTGACGGTCGCATTCCAGGGCAGGGCGGCCACGAGTCGTGGTGCGAGCACAACCCGAATATCGTCCGGCATCCAACGATTGGACGCCATGCTGGAGGGGGGGTTTTATCGCGGGTCCACGGTCCTCGTTTCGGGGAATCCGGGAACCGCAAAAACGTCGCTGTGCGGCGCGTTCACGGACGCGGCGTGCGCGCGCGGCGAACGGGTGCTCTACGTAGGCCTGGACGAGTCCGGAAACGAACTGGTGCGGAACTTGAAGAGCATTGATGTCAATCTTGAACCGCACCAAAAGCGCGGGGTGCTTCGAATTCATTCGCCGAGCGCGGTCGCGACAAGCCCCCAGGAGCATTTCGTGGCCATCCAACGTCTGATTGAGGACCACCAGCCCGAGGTGCTGGTCGTCGATCCCCTCTCGGCCGTGCTGAAATACGGCGGTGAATCGCTCGCCATGGAGATGTGGCTCCGCCTGCGTTATCTCTGCGAGGAGCGGCAGATAACCACCATGGTAACCAGTCTGCTCGACGTGGCGAACCCGGATTCCGAGTCCACCGATGTCCAGGTCTCCACCGTTGCGGATACCTGGATTCATCTCACCTACACGGCGCGCGGCGGGGAACGCAACCGGGCGCTGACGATCATCAAATCCCGCGGGACTCAGAATTCCAACCAGGTCCGCGAACTCGTCCTCTCGAAAGAAGGAATTTCGCTTGCCGATGTCTATCTGGCGGAGGGCGAAGTTCTCATGGGCTCGGCGCGCTGGGAGAAGGAACTGACGGAGTCCACGCGAAACGAGCAGCGGGTGCGGGAGATCGCAAAGCGGCAGCGGCAATTGGAGCTTGCGAAATCGGAGATCGAGGCGCAGATTCAGGTGCTCCAGCAGCGGTTGGAATTGCAGCGGCTTGAACTGGAGAACATCGTCCTCGATCAGGAAGCGGAATTGCGCCAGGATCGCGAGAGGCATGCCGGGCTGTCGGGCCGGCGCGGCGCGGATCCGGGCGCCATTCACGCGAAAAGAACGGGCGCCAAACGGGCAGGAAGGAAACCGGAGACGAAAAAGTGACGCGTATGCAGAACAGTGCTAACGGTCAGAATACAACAGGCGGAGTAGAATACCATTTCCGGTTGTACGTGGCGGGCAATTCCCCGAACTCGGCACGGGCGCGTGAGAATCTGAAACGTATTTGCGAGGCGAAGTACCGCGACGCCCGCATTGAGACGATCGACGTGACCGAAGACCCGCGACGGTGCCTCGAAGACGGCGTGCTGGTCACGCCCACGCTGGTTCGGGTATTGCCCCGGCCATGCAAACGGATCATCGGCGACCTGAGCGATCGAGAAAGCGTCGCCGGTCTACTGGCAGGTTAAGGCGCGTGATGAAAGACAAGAAACCTCGACGTCCAAGCGAATTGCCTCCCGTCGTGCACCAATTGTCCGACGCAGAGGCGACGCTCCGGGCCATTGTGTCCGGTCAGGTCGACTCGATTGTGGATCCGCTGACCGGTGCAACCCGCGTTCTCCAAGAGGCTCAGACCGCCCTACTCGAATCCGAGCAGCGTTACCACCGGCTGGTCAACCGCATTGCGGTCGTGATTCTGGAACTGGAACCCTCTGGAACGATCCGGTTCGCGAATGAAGCGCTGCTGCACGTCCTGGGTTTCGACCCGGCCGAGGTCGTGGGCCGCGCCTTCACGGAGACCTTTGCCGACCCGCGCGATCCCGCCGCGACGGAGGCGTTCTGGAATACCGTGCATCGCGAAGACGTAACCAAGTACGAGTTGAGAATCGCGTCGAAAACCGGTGCGATGCGGATGCTGGAGATCACGTCGGCCAATCAATTTGGCGCAGACGGCGTCCCCA
>JAHDWY010000404.1:0-4392 GCA_023384315.1 Candidatus Hydrogenedentota bacterium
CGACGCGGTTGTAGGGAATAGGACGTATAGGACCAATAGGACGAATAGGACGGCGCAGTGGTGCCCGCAAGCGGTCACATCATCGTCGATCAGCCGGCGGGGTCTCGATTTTGATGTGGGTGCCCGCGTGCTGCGCGTCTCTGCTGTCTCTGTTCTCCCTCAGCATAGCTCAGCGCCAAAATTGCGGGCCGTCGTGGTTTCCGCGTATAATCCCCGTTTTCGCGGGGCCTGTTTCGCCAACTCATTTCGGTCGTGCGCATAGATTGTGTCTAGGCGAGTCTGGCGTTTCCCCCGATTCTTGGTGACCCGCGCCGTACCGGGCGCAGCTACAAGGAGTACCTCATGCGTTTCAAGACCTTGTCGATCCATGCCGGGCAGGGTCCGGACCCCGCGTACGGGGCCGTCATGACCCCGATCTACCAGACCTCGACCTTCGCGTTTCGCGGGGTCGAACAGCCGGGACCCTTCGACTACTCCCGCAGCGGAAATCCTACGCGGAAGGCGTTGGAAAACTGCCTGGCGGCGCTGGAAGGGGCCAAGTTTGGCTACGCCTTCGCGACGGGCATGGCGGCAGAGGCGACCTTCCTGGCCCTGTACGGCCACGGCGACCACATCATCGTGCATGACGACCTCTACGGCGGCACCTACCGTCTCTTGACGACCGTGGTCGCGGACAAAGGCGTGGACGTGGAGTTTGTAAACCTGCGCGATCTGGACGCCATTCGCGCGGCCATCCGGCCGGAGACGAAGCTCATCTGGTTGGAGACGCCTACCAATCCTCTCATGAATTTGCAGGACCTCGGCGCGGTTGCGGCCATCGCCAGGGAGCATGGCATTCACACCATCTGCGATAACACCTTCCTCTCTCCTTACTTTCAGCGGCCACTGGAACTTGGCATCGATGTGGTGTTGCACTCGACCACGAAATATATCAACGGCCATTCCGACGTGGTCGGCGGCGCGCTCATCACCAACGATGAAGCGTTGGCCGAGAAGATCGCCTTTCTGCAAAACGGCATGGGCACCTGCGCGGGTCCCATGGATTGTTTTCTCGTGTTGCGCGGCGTGAAGACGCTGGCCATCCGCATGGAAGAGCACAACAAGAACGCACTGGGCATCGCCCAGTGGCTGGAGCGGCATCCCAAGGTCGATTCGGTGCTTCACCCGGGACTGGAGAGCCACCCGCAATACGCACTGGCGCAGAAGCAGATGACCGGCTTCGGCGGGACGTTCTCCTTCCGCGTGAAAGGCGGCAAGGACGAAGCCTTCCGCCTGCTCAGCAGCGTGAAGCTGTTTGCCCTCGCAGAGTCCCTCGGCGGCGTGGAGTCGCTCATCGAGCATCCGTGGACGATGACCCACGTGTCCATGCCCGAAGAAGCGCGCGCGAAGATGGGCATCACGCAGAACCTGATCCGCGTGAGCGTGGGGATCGAGGACCTGGAAGATCTGATCAAGGATCTGGAACAGGCTTTCGAGAAGGTGTAAGCAGAAGAAAAGTATAGGACCTATAGGACACATACGACTTATAGGACGCATCGAAGAAATCGGCGGCTAATCGCGTATGCGATTGGCCGTTTTCTTTCTGTCCTATAGGTCCTATTGGTCCCTTACGTCCTATTCTTCGCGCCGGGCCTTCACCCGTGCAATTTCGCCAAGACCCCCGCCAGCTTTTCCCCAATCGCCATGACCGCTTTCTGCTTCGCATCATCGAGGAGCATGCCGTCGGGGGTAAAGGCTTCATTCGCTTTCGGGATCGCGATCTGATCCGGCAACATAGTCACCTGGATATTGCCCAGAATCGACCGCACCGTGACCAGTCCGCGCAACCCACCCAAGGCGCCCGGAGAGGCGCTCATGATGGCGGCGACTTTTCCCGCGTAACACGCAAGCGGCGATTCGTCTCCTTCCCGTCGCGAGACCCAATCGATAGTGTTCTTCAGCACCGCCGTGATGGAGCTGTTGTACTCGGGACACGCGATGAGCAGGCCGTCGTTGGCCAGAAACAGATCCTTGAGCTTCCGGCCGTTCTCCGGCATCCCCTCGTCCCGTTCGAGATCTTCGTCGAACACGGGCAAGGGATAGTCGCGCAAATCGAGGTATGTCACGTCGGCCCCAGCGGCCTGTGCGCCCGACATGGCAACCTTGACAAGCTTCTTATTGTAGGAGTCCTTCCGAAGACTGCCGGCAAAGGCCAGGATCTTGGGCGTGTACGCCATCTTCATTCCCTCCGCGTCCCGCACGGGCATTGACCAAATAACAAAAGCCGCCCGGCATCCCGAACCGGGCGGCCTCGCGATGTGTTAACGCTTCTGCCTTACGGCTTATTCTCGCCGACTTTCTTGCCCCAAACCCGGATATCGTCAATGTTGCCGACATCATCGAAGGATCCGAATCCAATCCCGCCGGAAAGGAAGGTCGTATCCGTCGCTTTCATGACCGGCTTCGTCATGTCGTCGAAGTACACCAGGATGGTTCCGGCCGCGGTATCGCGCTCGATGCGGATCGTGTGATAGGCATCGGTCCACTGGGTTCCGTCGGTGCGCTCTTCGGCGATGGAAACGCGCGGTTCGCCGTTCACGAGGAAGATGGAATTGGCGTGATCGTCCGCCTTGGTCGCCAGGTGCGTGTAGTAGAAGTGGGCGGGGTCGTTGTATCCGTAGAAGATGCACTGGTCACGGTGGCCGTATTCGCGGCCCGTCTGCTTCATTTTGACTTCGATGACGAAATCGCTCACCTCCAGATCCTTGATGCGCGCGATATTGTGGGGCGACCGCACCGGCGGTTCGTACTGGCTGGACTGGAAGTTCGAGAACACGTGGTTGCCGTCTTCTTCGATAATCTTCCACGCGTTGGGATCGGTCTCGACCCAGTTATCGCGTCCGGATTCGAAATCTTCGGAAAACACGAGAGGCAGCCCGTTCATCTCCTGGGGAATGTCCTCTCCAAAAGCCACAACGGGAACAAGGACTGCGAGCGCCGCAAGCATCGTAAATGCATTATGCATGGTAAGACCTCCAACATTTGGTGAACTCGGCATAGAACCGTTCCATCATACCGGCTGTAGGGAAACGGCGCAAAGAATCGATGCATCAATGGCGCGCCGATTTCCATGTGACACCGGTTTCGGTGTACTGTACGCCTTCTCTGGAGAACGCCATGCAGAACGACCCGACCATTCGACGGTACGAGAGCGCCGGCGGCACGATTGTGTACAAGCTGCCCGTGGAGGCCTTTCCGAAGCACTTCACAAACTGCTACCTCATTATGACCGATCCAATCACGCTGCTCGACGCCGGTTCCGGCCAGGAAAACTCGAACGCGTCGATGCAGGATTGTTTCCGGAGGCTGGGAGACGAATTCGACGAAAGGGTACAGGTCTTTGACGTGGGCCGGCTCATCTTGACGCACGGCCACATCGACCATTTCGGCGGCGCGAACTTTGTGGTGGAACAGTCGGGCGCGGAACTCGGCATCCACGAACTGGACGTCAGTGTGATCCAGTCGTTCAAGGAACGCCTTATCCTGAACACGAAGAACCTGCATCTGTTTCTCGACCGGGCGGGCGTGTCCACATCGACGGTCGAAAAAATGCTGAACATGAACAAGTGGTCGAAGGACCTGTTTCACCCCGCACACGTGGATTTCACGTTCGACGAAGGGCCGCTCCCCGGGACGCCCTTCGAGATCTTTCATACTCCGGGACACTGCCCCGGCCAAGTCTGCATCCGGCTCGACGACATTCTGTTCACGGCGGACCACGTGTTGCAGCGCATCACGCCGAACCAATCGCCGGAATTCATCACCCGGTACACGGGTCTCGGTCACTACATGGAGTCGCTCCAGAAGGTCCGGTCGGTGCCGGGCATCACGCTAGGACTCGGCGGCCATGAAGGCGACATGACGGAACTCCACCGGCGAATCGATGAGACGCTTGCATTCCACGAAACTCGGCTGGACAAGACGTTGGCCTTGTGCGACCGGCCCAAGTCAATCAAGGAAGTGTCGCTGGAACTCTTTGGCGAGCGCCAGGACTACCACGTACTGCTCGCGTTCCTGGAGACCGGGGCGCATATGGAATACCTTTACGAACGGGGCCGAATCGGCGTCACCAACATCGAGGAGGTGGAACTCGAGTACAATCCCGTGCTTCTGTTCCAACGGCAGTAGGTCATGGATCGCGAATCACAGATCTTTCAACTCCTGGAACGGCTGGGCATCAACACGACCCGCCTGAAGTGGAAGCTCTATCAATGGCAGAAACGCCGGGAGAGCAAACAACCGGGCGTGCAACTGCCGGCGTCCTTGCATTGGCTGAAGTATCCCAACAAACATTGCCTCCACTGCGGCAAGTTGGTGGATGGCGACGCCCGGACCTGCCCGCAATTCAACGGC
>JAHDWY010000404.1:4402-4978 GCA_023384315.1 Candidatus Hydrogenedentota bacterium
CGCGTCATGGGGTTAACAACGTACCGCGTTGCGCGTCTGCTAGGCCTTGCCCAACCGGGTTCCGCGCCACCGACGATCATGGTGTTCCTCGTGATCATGGTCATCCTGTTCCTCCTCGAAATCGCGATGCAGGGCGCTTCCGCGATATTCGGTCCTACTGGATACACCTTGCGCGTGTTCGGCGGATGGACGGCTCAACTGGCCATCGGCGAGCAGCAGTACTGGCGTTATCTCAGTTTCGGCCTAGCACACATTGGCATCATTCACATCGGGTTTAATTCGTTTGCCCTGATGCAGGTCGGACCGGTGGTGGAAAGTCAGATCGGCAAGTCCCGCATGCTGGTCGTCATTACTGTGACACAATTAACCTGCGCCTTTGCGTCCCAGTTCTGGTACTACAACGTTCACGGCGCGGTTCACGCCGCAACCGCCGGCGCGTCGGGCTGGCTGTTCGGGCTTATCGGGTTCGGGATTGCGTATCTGTGGGGGTCGCAAGGTCCCGCAAAGATGTATCGCGATGTGCTTGTGCAATGGGCGATTTACGCCCTGCTCTTCGGATTCCTGATCGGTGCGAAC
>JAHDWY010000405.1 GCA_023384315.1 Candidatus Hydrogenedentota bacterium
GGCGCACATATGGGAAGGGATCGCAGTCCGGCACGCTTTCCGGGACGTAAGCCAGCGCGCGGCGCAGCATTTCCTTGCACCCGCCACCGCCGGGGACCAGCCCGACGCCGACTTCCACGAGACCGCCATACGTCTCGCCGGCGATTACAGCCTTGGCCGTGTGCTGGCAGATCTCCGTGCCGCCGCCGAGGGTGTAATGGTGCGGTGCCGCAACGATGGGCCGTTTGCAGAAGCGAATGGCCTGGTTAATCTGCTGAAAGCCGTGGACGGCGTCCTCGACCGCTTTCCAGTTTTCCTGCATGGCCTCGCCGAGGATGACGAAGATGTTCGCGCCCGCGCAGAAATGATCGGCCTGGTTGCCGATGACCATGCCTTCGAATTTGCCGTCGTTCAACAGGGTCACGCCTTCCAGAAGCATCTGCCCCATATCCGCATCGATGGCGTTCATCTTGGTGTGAAACTCGGCGCAGAGGATGCCGTCGCCAATGTCGACCAGACTGCAACTGTCGTTTTCCTTGACGACTTTCTTCGTGTCTTTCGCACTGGCGATAGAAATGATGTTCGGATTCTGCGGGACGGGCTTGTAGGCCTTGCTCGCCAGGTCGAAGTATAGGGCCGCGCCGTTCTCGGTCTTGTAGAAGGAATCGTGGCCCGCAGCAAGGAGCGCTTTTGCGATGGGCGGCAGCTTGAGCCCTTCCTTCTCCATGCGCTCGCACACGTACTTCACGCCGAGGATGTCCCAGGTTTCGAAGATGCCGACTTCCCAGGCGAATCCCCATTTGACCGCGTTGTCGATGTTGACGATATCGTCCGCGATCTCGGGGATGCGGTTGGCCGCGTAGATTGCCGTGTTTGCGAAGGACTTCCAGGCGAATACCGCGCCTTTGTCTTCGCCGGTGTACATGATCTTCAGCTTCGCTTCGATGGAGTCGGCATTGCGTGCGGCGCCGGTGCATTCGAACCGGGGCTTCACTGGGTCGCGGTATTCGAGCGTATCGAGGTCCAACCCAAGGATGATGCGCTTTCCTTTTTCATCGCGCTCGTTGGTGGCCTTGTAGAAGCCGGACCCGGTCTTCGCGCCGTGCAATCCTTTGTCGATCATCTTCTGCAACCAGTCCGGCACGGTCATGACGTCCTGGCGCTCGTCGTCGGGGCAGTTGTTCGCCACGTTGCCCAACACGTGGACGTAGGTGTCGATGCCGACGAGGTCGAAGGTGCGGAACGTGGCCGAAGACGCGTGGCCCACGGCGGGACCCGTTACCGCATCGACTTCTTCGACCGTCAAGCCGTCCTTCGTCATCTCGTGCAGGATGAACTGGCTCGCGAAGGTAAGGATGCGGTTCGCGATGAAGTTAGGCGTGTCCTTGGCATAGACCACGCCCTTGCCCAAGACGTTCTCCATGAAATGGGCGAGGAAGGCAACTATTTCGGGATCCGTCTCCGAGTGCGGGATGATTTCGAGCAGCGTGAGGTAGCGTGGCGGGTTGAAGAAGTGTGTGCCGCAGAAATTGCGCCGCATGTCTTCGTCCATAACGCCCGTCATCGAGGCGATGGGTATTCCGCTCGTATTGCTGGTGATGATGGTGCCGGGCTTGCGGTGCTTGGCGACCTGCTCGTACACCTTCTTTTTAATGGCAAGGTCTTCTTTGACGACCTCGATGATCCAGTCGCACTCCGCGATCTTCGCCATGTCGTCTTCGAAGTTACCCACTTCAATCAGGTCAAGCACGCCCTTGGCGTAGATGGGCGAGGGTTTCGCCTTGAGCATGGCCTGCTTGCTTGCCTCAGCGATGGAATTGCGCTTTCTGGGGTCTTTCTTGTCGGAATCCGTCAGATTCGGCGGAACGATGTCGAGCATGAGGCTGGGGATGCCGCAATTGCCGCAGTGCGCGGCGATGGCGCCCCCCATGACCCCGGACCCCAGTACGGCGACGCGCGTGATCTCTCTCATGATGATTGGACTCCTTCCACTGCGTACGAAAGGCACCGACGAATCGCCTTCCCCATCCTGATTACCAATCGCTCAACGTTGGGCCAGACCTTCGCCACCAATAAAGTCATTTGGGACTTCCCGCGATACCGTCCAGTTCATCCAACAGTCGCAACGTTGTTAAAAATATGCGCTTAGAGAGAAGGTCGGCACTCTGACCTACCGTTAGGTCGATTCTACCGCATAACCTCCCTATCCTCGGGATAATCAACTGACTACGAACCCGTGTCACCAAGGTTCTGCACAAAGCGTCATCCTACACATTCATGCTGTAACCGTCAAGGGATGGAGCCGGGAGCGGGCAAACCCCGTACGTCAACAAGCGCGAAAAGCCTTGAGCTTGCGACGAGAAGCGCGCGTCATGATAGTCTGACACCCCAAACGGCCTCCGCCCGTGAAAAGCCCTGAAAGTCCAAATTGGGGTCGGCCAGGATTTTCCTCACGAACGGACATCCGTTCGGGAAGTATTGACTACGCCACCTGGGTCCTGGTGTCCGCGGGCGGTGCAACATGCCACGAGCCAACTCCGATCGATGACGGGATGAGCCGATTGACGCGCGCACAGATCCGAACCCCGCAACTGATCAAGATTTCCCGGCCGGGGTTTTGGGTCACGTCCATGTGGTTTTACCTGTTGCCGCTTGGCGGGCGCGAAGTATTCGGCGACGCATCCTTCTGGCTGGGCCTCTTGTATGTCGGGTTTCCGCTCGGCCTGCTCATCTATGGTTGGAATGACTTCGTCGACCGGGATACGGACCGGCTTAACCCGCGCAAGGGAACGTACCTCTTCGGTGCGCGAGCGACAGACGCGGAGTTGCGACGCCTGCCGTTCTGGATCGCTGCGGTCCAGGCTCCATTCTTCGTGGCGTTCGTATGGTTGATTGGCGCGAAAGCGCTGCTTCTGCTTGCCGGGTTGCTCGCCTTTACGTGGCTTTACAACGCGCGGCCCTGGGGCTTTAAGAACTACCCGGTTCTCGACCTGACGAATCAGATCGGATACCTGCTGGTCTTCGTGCTCAGTAGCTGGTTGAACGGCGCGCCCCAGGTGCCGTGGGCCACCTTCGTGTTTGGCGCGCTTTTCGCCATGCACTCGCACCTCCTCGGCGCGATGATGGACATCGAACCCGACCGGGCCGCGGGCCGTCGCACCACCGCCAACACCATCGGGCGCGTCAACGCGAAATGGCTCATCGCGGTTTTTCTCGGCATTGAATGTCTCCTCGTATATCGCTGCTTCGACATCCCTCTCATCGCGGCAGGACTTGCCGCGGGGGCGCTGTACTTCTTGGCCGATGCCCTGACCCTGTGGCGAGAACGCCCTTATTCCGAGCCGTACGCAGCCGCCTTTCTCCTGCTCTGGAACGGCGCTGCCCTCTTGTCCGCCCCATGGATTTGGCACACAGCCGCGTTCGCCAGCGTCAATCTGCGGTAGAATGGTTTCAAGTACGAGATTGGGGGACGCCATGAAACTTACCCATGTGAATGTGACGATGCCGGCGGATGGCGAAGACGCGGCGCGGGATTTCTACGGCGGTCTGCTGGGCTTGCACGAGATCTCGAAACCGGAGCCGCTGCGTGCACGCGGCGGTCTGTGGTTCGATGCCGGCGGCCTGGATATTCACATTTCTGTCGATGACTCGGGAGGCGGTACGGACCGGCAGCGGCATTTCGGGCTGGAGTGCGGCGATTTGAACGCGCTCAGGGCAACGCTGGAAGGGGCAGGCGTCCCTGTCGACAGCGGACGGCCAGCGCCCTGGCAACGCTTCTTCGTCCACGACCCCTTCGGCAACCGCATCGAAATCCACGAACCCGGCGGCCTGCGCGGGTAGGTGGTGATTATGAAACGCGTGGATAAGGTATTAGTGGTTCTGCTACTCCTCGGCACCACGGTAACAGGAGCGGTCTGGGGCGGCAAGCGCATCGCCGCTTCACGGCTAAACGCCCGTTGCGTGGAGAACCTGGAACACATCGGTGCGGCCCTACGCACCTATTCCACCGTAGAATCGAATCGGGATTTCTTTCCGCCCCTTTCCCTAGCGCCAGGGCGATTAATTTTTGAGCCGGACTCGCTCTATCCCGATCTCTTGGCCGAGATGACGTGCTTTGTGTCGCCCTTTCAGCCGGACTATGAACGACTAATCGGCAAGGAGATCGATCGGCTCTCCCGCGTCGATGACGGCAGCTACTGGTATCTCGGCTACTTGTTTGCGAACGAGCGTTCGGCGCTGGCTTGGATCGACGAATATCGCCGACTGATTCCGGAAGGCAAGTTCCCTGACGATGTCGAAACGCTTTGGCCGGAGTATCAAGAGAATTTCGAAACGCGAAAGCGAGAGGACGTGGCACGTCGAGAACAGGCGCAAGCCGAGTGGCTCGCCTCTGGCCGGACGGGACCCTCTCCAGGAGAAATCAAGTGGGGCGGAGTGTTTCCTTTTGACCACGAGCGACATACATACCACATACTCCGGCAAGGCGTAGAACGCTATCTCATTTCCGACATCGGCAATCCGGCAGCATCCGCCGTCGTGCAATCCAGAGTTCCCGTCATGGTCGAGCGACCGGAACTGCACGGCAACGGCGGCCACGTACTGTACATGGACGGCCACGTCGAGTTTGTTCCCTATCCCGGACCCTTCCCCATGACTGTGGCCTTCATCGACGGCCTGCGGTCGTTGGATCGGTTGGAGCCGTCATGAAACCAAATGAAGCCAAAAACATTGCGCTATTCGGACACGGGTGCCGACACGGGATAGAATGAGATACAATCAATTGGAATTGCTACGTTCGCAAACGATGGAGAATACGCGATGTCTCCGAACGAATTGGACTTGATCAGAGAGGCGTTGAAGTTGCCGCCCGAAGCTAGGGCCGCCGTTGCGGGTGCGCTCCTGGAAAGTTTGGATCAGGCTATTGACGACGATAGCGAGGCTGCATGGTCGATCGAGATCCGGCGAAGACTG
>JAHDWY010000406.1 GCA_023384315.1 Candidatus Hydrogenedentota bacterium
GTGGCGCCACGGAAATCATTGATCGCCAATGGTTGATGCCACGACCAGATCTCGGGGCCCATGACGGTGTCGGGGGGGCGCCGACCGGCGGAGGGGGGGCCCAGGGGCGTCCGCGCGCGTGGCAGGCGGGGGTGGACCCCGGCGCTAATGAGCGGTAAATTGAAAAGTGCTGCGGTTTTGTGGTGCTGGCTGCAAGCCGGCACCACAAATCGGCCCGCGCCCGAAGATACCTGCGAGGAAGGATCTCGCGGAAGGTCTTCGGCAGGGGATTGCTAACGACGGTAAAATGCATCCGTTACGTCAATCACGGATGCACACCGGACAGGATTGCTTCCCGCAGTTCGGCGGCGGCGGCGCGGACGTCTTCGGCCTCGGTGACGGCGGTGACGACAGCGATGCGTTTCGCGCCGCGCTGCAGGACCTGGCCGATGTTGTGGGGTTTGATGCCGCCCATAGTGGTCCAGGGGATGGTGAGGTGCGGCACGATTTCATCGATCATCTCGGGGCCGACGGTACCGGTGGGAACCGACTTGGTTTGCGTAGAGAAAATGGGGCCGATGTTCACGTACCCCGCGCCGGCCTGTTGCGCGGCGAGGGCCTCGTCGAGGTTGTGGGATGACGCGCCGACGATAAGATCGGGCGCGATGCGGCGCGCCGCGTCGATGGGCAAATCGAACTCACCGAGGTGTGCGCCGTCTGCGTCAACGGCGAGGGCGATGTCAACGCGATCATCGACGATCAGCAAGGCACCTGCGTCGTGCGTGCGTTCGCGGAACTGGATTGCGCGTTGGAAACGGGTACGATCATCCAGATCTTTTTCGCGGAACTGGACCAGCGTGACGCCCGCGTCGAGCACTGCGTCGAGAACTTCCAGCGAAGGCCGTCCCGCGCAGAACTGCTCCGTGATAACGACGTAGAGGTCGGCAGCTTCAAAGCGCGCAATCCGTTGGGCGAGGTCCATCACCCGCCTCCGACGAAGCGTACGAGTTCCAGCGCGTCGCCGTCGGCGAGAGTCGTGTCGGCGTAATTGGCGCGCTCGAGGATCTCCGCGTTGCGTTCGACGACGGTGGCTTTGGGATCGAAGCCAAGTTCGTCGAGCAAGGCGGCGACGGTTGCGCCGTCGGCGATTTCTTTTGTTTCACCGTTGATGGTGATCTTCATTGGAGTTATGCTTCTCCCTAAGTTGCTTACACACTCAATGGATCGATCAGTCGGATCAGTCGGATCAGTCGGATCGGTCCGATCTAGGACTCCGAGATCCCAAGGGGGTTCCAATCCTTACTCCTGGTCGAAGGCGTAGTCGTAGTCTTTCCAGACGGGTTCGTAGCCGGCGGCGCGGATGGCTTTCGCGACTTCTTTCGGCGGCCGGGTGTCTTCGATCTCGAATTGTTCGAGCGTTTCTTCGCCGTAGGTCGTGTAGCCGCCCGGGCGCGTGGAGGAACCCGCACTCATCGTGGTAACGCCGAGCGGAATCAGTTTGTCCCGGAACTCGGGCCGTTCGCGGGTGGAGAGATTGAAACCGGCTTCCGGCAAGAAAAGCCGCATGGCGAGCATGAGCTGCACCAGTTCCTTATCCGTCACCAGCGCGGGGATATCGAAACGCTCCGGGACGTGCTGCAATCTCGGAAACGAGATGGAAACCGAACTCTGCCAGCAGGCCCGTTGGAGGTGGCGCGCGTGGAGTGCCGTCCAGAACCCGTCGACGCGCCAGTCGAACAAGCCGAGCAACGCGCCCACGCTCAAGCGCCGGATGCCCGCTTTCCCCGCGCGTTCGCTCGCGCCGAGCCGGTAGTCGTAATCCATCTTCTCACCGATGAGGTGAACGCGGCCGTAGGTTTCGCGGTCGTAGGTCTCCATGTAGATCGTGACGCCATCGACGCCGCGCCGGTACAGCTCTTCGTAGTCGGGCTGATCGAGCGAATAGATCTCCACTGCGACGGAGGGGAAATACTCGCGCGCAATGGATGCCGCGTCCGCGATCGTGGAAGGCGGCACGGCGCGCCGCGCCTCGCCCGTTAAGAGCAGAACGCTCTGGAAACCCTCTGCTGCCAAGGCTTCGCATTCGCGGCGGATCTCGGTCTCCGTCAGGGTTCGACGCTTTTCTTTGTTGCCGGACCGAACGGCATACCCGCAGTAGGTGCAGTCCGCTCCGCACACGTTGGAGATATAGAGGGGCACGTACATGCCGATGGTGCGCCCGAAATGCCACCGGGTCAGCCGCTGGGCTTCGCGCGCCATGTCTTCCAGGCGTGAAACGGCAGCAGGAGAAAGCAGAGCGCAGAGATCGGCAGGGGTCCGCTCCTCACGCTTCAAGGCGCGGTCGATATCTGCGGGGGAGGCTTTAGCGGCCATCTCCCGCACGCGGCCGGCAGGCCAGTGGTTCAGTTCTGTCAGAAGTTCTAAACTCATGTTTACAAGCCATTTATCAGTGTAAACGCCAAAGAGCTTCAATGGCGAAACCCACGCGCGTCAGGCGCGACGCTTTAGACAGCTCTCTCTATTATGCACCTTGGGTGGGGTGGAATGCACGTGGTGGAATGGTCTGAATGGACTGCGGCTTCTAGCGGGAAGTTCCAAGCAATGCAGTGCGTGGTATTTTTGTAAGTTATTATGTGAAAAGAGCTTGTCGGAGCCTTGCCTTTCTTGTGCGTTTCGTTTGCTTTTGTCTGGATTATATTGTAAAATAGATATAGTCTAAATAAAGAATCCAACCAATAAGGAGACCTCCTTATGAGTACCGTACTCAGTCCCGCCCCGGTTCCCAGCTTGAGCCTGCGGCGAAAGACCCTACCCGAAGACGTACGCGCGAAGATCAACGGCGCGCTGCAAACCACGTTGACGAATCTCATCGACCTTTCCCTGCAAACGAAGCAGGCGCATTGGTGCCTGACGGGGCCCCGTTTCCTGCCGGTACACGAACAGCTCGATGAGCTGCACGCGTTCTACTTGTCCGCTATCGACGATGTCGCGGAACGAATGACCGCGCTGAACGGCGTGCCGGATGGCCGTGCGGCGACCGTCGCGTCGAACAGCGGCCTGCCCACGTTCCCGCAGGGAGCGATGACGGTTGAGGGCGTGTTGTCGACGATGGCGAACCATATCGCCAAGACAATCTCGCGTCTTCGCGAGCATCAGGTGGAGATCGGAGAACGTGATGCCATCACGGAAGACCTGCTGATCGGTATCATCGGGACCATGGAGAAACAGTTGTGGATGGTTCAGGCGCAAGAGTCCTAAGTGAACGTGAATGGGCGGAGCAACTCACCAAGGCGGGGCTGCGGGTCACGCGGCCCCGCCTCATTCTGCTTGAACTACTGCAGGAATTGGGCGGCCACCGTTCGGCTGAAGATTTGCTGGCGGTTTTGCGTGAACGCGGATCGACCTTTTCACGGGCCTCCGTCTACAACGTCTTGCAATCGCTCGCGCAGAGCGGCGTCTTGAGGGTGGCGGATGCCGGGCCCGGTACGGCGCGGTATGAAGTCGCCGGGGAATGGCACCACCACCTGGTCTGCCGCGAGTGCGGCGCATTGTGGGACGTGCCCTGCGCGGTGGGTTTGAAACCATGCCTGGAGCCCCCGATTAAAGGCATCCAGACGGCCGAGGCGCAAGTGATCTTCCGCGGTCCTTGTCCGTTTGCGTCGGGGCAGGGGGAGGCCGCGCGAGAAGCGGGGCTTAACCAACCAGAGAAGTGTGTGCACCGAGGACGGACGGAAGACTGATGCGATTCGCACAATGGGTAACCGGCGTTTCCGGCAGGTCTTTTCAGAGGGGGAAGTCGGGAATGACGAACGAGGTGCCGAGCAGTTTGTCCAGCATCCCCAGTTTCTCGTAACGGAACTGCTCCGCGTAATTCATGCCCGCTTTCAATCCCGTGGTTTCACAGTACGCCCGGACCCCGGCGGCAATGACCGCCCGGTGTCCCTCGGCATCCAAGTTCTCCAGGGCCGGCACCTCGACACCCAGCGCTTTGGCTTCCTGGACAAGCATGTCGACGGTCAAGATCATTTGGCAGTCGTGCGTGAGCAGTGCTTCGATCTTCTTGTCGATGGTCGTCGCGATATCGACGAAGAGTTCCGCGTTCCACGGGTGCTTTGCAAACCAGTAGGCTTCCGTCACCGGATGAGGCGGATGCGTGTGTTCAGGGTGAAACAGCGGATTCCCGCTGAAGCTGGCGGCATCCAGCGTGGCCATTGCCACCATCCGGTGATCGGGATGATCTTCGTACGGCGCGAAGGGATCCCAGCTCATCACGATATCCGCCTTGATTTCCCTGATCATCGCCATGATCTTGTCCCGCAAAGTAACGGGATGCACTTCGTTAAGATTTCCGTCGGCGTAGCCTTCGAGCCGCACTTCCCGGAGTCCCAGTACATGCCCTGCTTCGACCGCTTCCCGGGCCGAAGTTGCCACCAGTTCCTCCGGTTGCAGACGGTAAGAACCCTTGCCGTTGTCAGTCAGAATGTATTCGTAAACGTCGTATCCTTTCTCCTGAACGAAGCGGGCCACGGTACCGGCCGCGAGAAATTCCATGTCATCGGCGTGGGCCACTACGACAAGCACCGTTTTTCGACCGTTCATGTGCATTTCCTCCGAGTACTCCGGGTCATCCGAGGGCGGACGGGCCAAGAAAAACAAGCCCGATTAGCAGTACACGATTACGCCGGCGAAGGCGATCATGATGCGTCAGCAATTGTGCGTTCAATGCATCCTCCCCAAAAGCCATCCTTGGAATGCTATACTACACGCCCCGTACCCTTGCCAAGTTTCCGAAGCCTTGCGATCCTACGGCCCGTGAGTCTCCCGTCACACCGCAGGCGTCGCTGAAATAGGAGCACCCCGTGATCTGGCGGATTGGACAACCGGAGGTCGAGCAACTCAACGCCCTGCGGCCGCGATCGATTCTCGAATCGCTTGATATTCATTTCACCAAGGC
>JAHDWY010000407.1 GCA_023384315.1 Candidatus Hydrogenedentota bacterium
CGATCTACTCTTTGTGGAGCAGGAATACACGCGCGCACTCACCTACTACCAGCGCGTGCTCGACACCACGCCCAACCACTTCGCGGCGCTCCTGCAGGCGGGGCTTTGCGCTCAACGCACCGGAAACGCAGGCGCGGCAACGAGCTACTTTGAAAGCGCCGGCGATCTGCGCTCCGACTCCTGGATTCCACCGTACAACCTGGCCTGCCTGAAGGCCGTCGGTGGCGATGCGGAAGCCGCGCTGGCGTTGCTCAACGAGGCGCTCGATAAAGCTGCCGCCGATAGCGCGCTGCTCCAGGCGCTGCAAAGCGACCCCGATCTTGCGCCGCTGCGCGACCGCGAGGATTTCAAAGGGCTGGTTCTGAGGGCGCAGAATCTCCCTACTTCTTGATCAGCCAGGCCTCCGACAAGCGCGACATCTGCCGCCAGTTGATGCCTGGCTCAAAGGGTACATCAAACGTGATCGTCAGATAGCCTTCACGGTAGGCCTGACGCGGCACGGGGAACTCTTTGATCTCGCCCACTTCACGACCGTCGATACTGGGCACCAGCCGGATACCGTTTGCGCGGGGCAGACACGAACTCACGCCGGTCGTTTTGAAGACGTAATCCGCATTCGGATCGAGGCCGATGTAGCGCAGCCCTTCCGGCCAGTCCATCTTGCTCATCCAGGACTGTCGAACCCGCCGCATGCCGCTGTCCCAGAACATGAAATCCGGCACCGTCGGACGGTCCGGTTCCAGCAGCGTGTTGAATTCTTCGGACTTGATGACGCGGTCGCATTGCGCCACATTGCCGATGTCGTCATAGAAGCTCCCCGCTCCGGGGTTCTCCCAGGTGGCGAGCATGCGCAAGTGAGCGACCTTTTCTTCCTCGGTGGACATTTCGCGCGCCTTTGCGATCTCGTCTTCGAGCCACCACCGGTTGTTCAACGGGTAGTCGACGAAGTCCAACACCGCGCCGCGCTCGGGCGCAATGGCGCCGTACTTTTCGACGCTGGTCTGGTAACCGATCTCCTGGAACAAAGTCTCGCAAATGCCGTCGATGCGATTGCGCCAGCCTGGTTGAATCGACCCTGCATCCACGCGCGCCAACTCGGTCAGCGCCGCGTCCATGGCCGCGTCCGCTCCGACGTCCGGCGCCTTCAGCATGGCTGCGTTCGCGGACTCTTCCAAGGCAGATTCGTGGATCAGACGATGCCGCACGTAGGCGTCGTAGTAGGCCCGCAGAAGGCACAGGTTCCAGCGCCAGTTGTCGGCAAGCTGCGGCGACTTCGCCTCGAGTTCCTGCCAGAGACGCAAGGTACCATCCACGCTGCCGTTGCTCGCCAGCGGACCGTCCCAATTCTTCTCCAGCGCAAAAATGCCGTCCGCGGCAATCTCCGCAACCGCAGGTCCGAAGAAAACGCGACAGTAGTCCGTCAGGACTTCACGCAAATCCGCCGTCGTGTCCCAGCCCAGGGCGCTCCATACGACCTTGTTTGCGTCGTCATGGATACCGTCGGAGTAGGTCAGGAATCCGTTCGTGTACGGCGCGAGATTGTTGTGCACGATCCGGTAGTACTCCGGCCGCGGGTTCACGGGTTCGCGCCCTAGCGTGAAGGCGAATGCGGGATCGATCCACGATACCGGGTACTGCGCACGGACCACGTGGGTGATGTCGGGGTAATGGCGCAGGCCGTACTTCTCGTCCAGGCGTAGCCGCGTTTCGTAAATGGCGGGACTGGACGGCCCGGCGACGACTCCGCCCATCCAATCGGGCTGGTGTTCGCTGACCCACTCGTAGAATACATCCACTTGCCAATGGTCAAACCCCTGCAACGAGATCCAGATCTTCGCCTTCGGGTGGTGCTTGGCGAGAATCGTGGACACGTCCTCCAGGAACGGCATCACCAATTCCGGCGGATTGTCGCCAGGATCCCCGCCAGGGAAGAAGACCGCGTCCAGCCGTTTGAACCCGCCGAACAAGTCGCCGAGTTCCTCAAGCAGATTGGTACGTGCTTGCGTGTTGTTGAGGTCGATGGTTGCGGGCGTCCAGATCCAGAAGTCGAGGCCATATTTATCGCAGATAGCGCTGACGGCGCGATCCATTTCGTCGCGCGGCACATCGCCCACGATGGGCCGATCGTCCTGCAACGGGATCATCTCAATGGCGTTCGTGCCGAAAAAGGCTAGCTCACGAATGTACTGATCGTACTGCTCAATGCTCCACGCGTCATAAGAGTTCGCCGTCGCGCGGTACCCCAACTGATGGCCGCGCAGCGGGTACTCCGGCGCCAGGGTCTCGTTCAATGGACCTGCGAGCGCAACGCGGCCATCGCTCCATTCCAGCTTCCGCAGGAAATACCCAACACCAAACAGGGCTCCGCGCGCATCTGCACCCGCGATCCAAATGACCGGTCTTTCCCCGGGTTCTGTCGTAATGCAGAATCCCTCATCGGGCAGCTCGCGCGCGACTTCCGGTAGGGATCGGCCGTTGAAGCTATCGGTACGGTCAGTCGTGACAACAATCGAGGGACCCTCAGAAGACCAGCGGCCCGAAATTGGAGGAGTGACACCAGTTCGTTTCTCCACCTCCTCGGCGAGAACGGTGGCGGCGAAGTGCGTCGGCCCTCGGAGTCCTTGGACGACGATGGTGGCCTCGCTCAAATCGATGGACTCGGCCACGGCGCCGGAGAAATGGAGCGCAATAGCGGTGGCTGCGGCGGCAATGAGATGTAGACGAGACTTGAACATGACGTTTCCTGCTCCGATTGCGTTGGACCCTTACGAGCCGTTAATGGCAGAGAAACGCCATGATAGTCAATGAGGGCGCGGCGGGCAAAGGCCAACGCGGGGTGCGCCACCGGAGACGGGCGTCACGTCGTTGCAGGGCTGTCCATTCTTGATGGTGATTTCTGAAGCGGACGCACAACGAACTGCACCGCGTGATGTGCGGCGCTGTGCCGGGCCGACAAGACTTGTGCGTGGGCCTGGGCCTCGGCCTCGGCCGTGTACTGGATGGGGAGGATTCGGATCGCGCGGGTCTGCTGGGCGTCGACTTGAATGATCACATACATCGGATGACGACCTCCACCGAGCGAATTCCGGGAACTGAACTGCAGCCAGGTTGTTGAGGAGCCTGAGGGGGCAGGACGAGAGGGGGTCACTCCCGCCCTGCCCTCATGGCAATTAAATGACGCAAGGTTGGTCGGCTGTTGATGCCGTTTACGATGCGCGTTCTTGGGTGTCGGTTTTACCCTGCGTCATTCTGAGTGCTTATACAGCATAAGCCATGCCAAAGCCGGGTAATTGAGAGTCTGACGGTAAAGCGGGGATGATTGGGCGGTATTCGTCGAATTTCATACTTCGTAGAGAGGAGGCGACGACGGTTTCCCTGAGATTTCTACTCAATTTCTCAAAACTGTTGTCCCGATTCCGAACACTGTTTACATCTGCGGCCAATCTCACCGGACCCGGCCAACCCCTGAGAATTATCGCTTTTCCCGGCTTGCTGGCATCTGAAGATCCTGGACCAGCGAAGTCGATGCGCCGCTTCCGTCGGTCTTGAAGAGTTCCCGCCCGTGTGTCCCGTCGTCTGCGTCAAAGTACAAGCGGTCTCCCACCGCAGTCAGGTCCCCGGGTTCGGAGCCTGCTGCATGATTCGAGAGGATGTCCTTGACCAATGCCGGTTGGTGCACCGCGTCGACATACCAGAGTTCCCGTCCGCGCATTCCGTCGTCGCCCACGAAGTAGATACAAGGGCCGATACCGGCAATCGTAGCGCGTGTGAGTTGGGATGGTCCTTGGACGTTCGCGTACACCTGCGGCACAGGGTCTGCGGGCCGAGTGGAGTGGAGCACCTTGCCGAATGTGGGATGTGTGGCGACGAAGAATATACGGTCGTCGTTGAGCGGTACGAATTCGTGCGGGCTGGAGGAGGCTTCGCCGGGGTTGAGGTCGGCGAAAAGGTAGGTGCCGTCGACCGTTCCGTCGCTCACCCAAAGCTCGAGGCCGTGGGTGCCATCTTCCGCCTGGAAGAAGAGGCGATTGCCGAATGCGGTCAATCCGTTCGGACGCGAACTGGCAGGGCCGGGAAAGATGTCTTTAACCAGCGCGGTACCGCTATTGGAACCATCACTTTTCCACAGCTCCGCACCGTGTTTGGCATCATTCACGACGAAGAAGAGGAGGTCTCCGACCGCCGTCAGACCTTGCGGGTCCGATGACGGATTCGGTCCCCTTTCTGGATGGATGTCCTTGAGCAGCATCGTGCCTTCTGCCGTACCGTCGGTGATCCAAAGTTCGATGCCGTGGACGCCGTCATTGGCGGTGAACACCAGTTTGCCGCCAATCGCGGCCTTGTGGCGCGGCCACGAACCATCACGGCCGCGCACAATGTCGCGGACAAGCTTTGTCCCCGTTGCCGTTCCATCGCTGACCCACAGCTCGCCGCCGTGCTGAGTGTCCTCGGCGGTAAAATAGACGCGGTCTCCCGCGGCCTGGATCGCGTATGGCTTCGACCCCCCCGATCCGGGCTCGATGTCGAGGACGATTTGGGTTCCCTCATTGCTGCCGTCCGAAACCCAGAGTTCTTCACCGGTCACGCCATTCGTCGCCTGGAAATAGACATGTGAGTCCGTGGCGGCGAAGATCCCTGGCTCGGAACTCTCGGTGCCGGGATTGATATCCTTGACGAGGCGGGTCCCTGTTTCCGTGCCGTCGCTAATCCAAAGTTCGGCGCCGGACTGGCCGTCATTCCCGCGGAAGAACAAGGTATCGCGGAAAACGGCGTGCTCCACGGGTTCTGGCATCCCATGTTCGACCCCGGGGTAGATGTCTTTCAGCAGATGAGTGCCTTCCTCCGTGCCATCGGAGATCCAGAGTTCGAATCCTTGGGCCCCTTTAATATCCCGCGCCCGGAAGAGCGCGTGGCCGTTAATCGAA
>JAHDWY010000408.1:0-3503 GCA_023384315.1 Candidatus Hydrogenedentota bacterium
TGGGAGATCGCGTTCGATTGGAGCAGGCATGAGGGACTGGCCCGCGACCTCGGCCCAATGCGATGCGATAGACCGTAAGTTATGTAGCGAGGAATTATTATGCTTGCAATGAAAGTCGAACACATTAACCCGTTTATTGAAGCTGTATATGACCTGTTTCAGACCATGCTGGAAGGGAAGGTGTCTCGAGGAGAGATCGGCGTGTGCGCCGGATCCAAGAACCCGCGGGATATCATGGCGATCATCGGCATGAGTGGGCCCACGCGCGGCACGGTTGCCTTGTCATTTCCGACGACGACCGCGCTTGCCATGGTCGGCAAGCTATTGGGACAAAATGTAACCATCATTGACGAAACAGTTTCGGATGGTATCGCGGAACTTGTGAACATTGTGGCGGGAAGTGCCAAGGCCAAGCTGGTCAAAGATGACGAGACCCCGATGGATCTCAGCCTGCCGACAGTGGTTCGTGGCAACAACTATAGCGTAGAGTATCCGTCACAGGCGGTCTGGCTGGAGGTACCCTTCAGCAGTTCGCTTGGCGCGTTCAGTCTACGTGTGACATTCGAACAGAACCCGAACTAGAGGGGGCAAGGCATGAAGGCATTGGTGGTGGACGACTCGGCAGTCATGCGCAAAGTGCTGATCGGGGCGTTGGGCCGGGCAAACATCGAGGATGTGGACCAGGCCGCGGACGGAAAAGAGGCCGTGGATGCGGTACAGGCGAACGAATACGGCCTGGTATTGATGGACTGGAACATGCCCAACATGCTCGGCATCGATGCGGTGAAGGCGATCCGGCAACTTGGGAAGACCATGCCAATCATCATGGTTACCACGGAAGCGGAGAAAAGCCGCGTGATCGAGGCACTGAAGTCCGGAGCGAACAACTACATCATCAAGCCGTTCGAGCCGGCGACCATTGTGGCGAAGATCCAGGAAGTGCTGGGTAAGGCATCAGGCTGACACGTCGTGGCGAATCTACTCTCACGCCATCCTGAGAAGAGAACATATACGAATGACCTTGATTCGCAGTTCCACATACTACGTGGAACCTGGATATGTGTACTTTAGCCGTCGTGCAACGCTGCTCCGGGCCGTAGTGGGCAGTTGCGTTGCCGTCTGTCTGTGGGATGAACGCAGGCGGGTCGGGGGAATGAACCATTTCTTGATGCCGGCAGTGTCCGATCGGGAAAACGCGACACCGCGGTTCGGCAACGTTGCCGTTGCCGCCCTGGTAAAAATTATGGAGGAAGCCGGATCCCGGCGAAGCGATCTAGTGGCGCAAATACTCGGGGGCGGAGCCCCGGCCGGGGCCAACCGTCCCAGCTTGGGCGAACGCAACGTGCGGGCCGCGCGGGATGCCCTGACCCGCAAAGGAATCCGGATCATCTCGGAGGACATTGGTGGCACGGTGGGGAGAAAAATCGTCTTTGATACCTCGAACGGGGAGCTTGCCATTCTTAAAGTACACCAGATCCGTGAGAGCGACTGGTATGCCTAAGTTGCGGTTCGGAACGGAACGATGAATCGGCGTACTTTTGAACGATTCCGGGAGCTGGTCTACGAAAAGAGCGGCATTTCTCTGGGCGACCAGAAAGAGGCCCTTGTGTCGGCGCGCGTGGGAAAGCGGATGCGGGCACTCGACATCGCGGATTTCGACGCGTACTTCGACTACGTGGTGCGGGATGAGAGCGGACAGGAACTGGTCGAACTTATCGATGCGATTTCGACGAACGTCACGAGCTTCTATCGGGAGGCACAGCACTTTGAGCTGCTGACCTCGCTCCTGACGAAGTGGAAGGAATCGGGGCAACGGCGATTCCGGATTTGGTCGGCCGCAAGTTCAACCGGAGAGGAACCCTATACGATCGCGATTACCGTAGCGGAATGCCTAAGCGAAAGCGGCATGGACGTGAAGATCCTGGCGACGGATATCTCGACGCGCGTGTTGGCGAAATGTCAGCTTGGCGTCTACGATGCGCAAAAGGTGGAGAACGTCCCGGCCACCCTTCGGGACCGGTACTTCGATCGCATCCAGGAAAACCGGCAGACCCTGTACTGCGCGAAAGACCGGCTCAAGCGGCTCTTGATGTTCCGGCGTTTGAACCTGGCGACTCCCCCCTTCCCCATGCGGGGGCCGCTGGACGTCGTATTCTGCCGTAACGTGATGATCTACTTCGACAATCAGGTACGAAGCCGTCTTCTCGAAGAAATTTACCGGCTATTGAAGCCCGGGGGGTATCTGATGGTCGGCCACGCGGAAAGCCTGACCGGGCTGGTGAGTGCGTTCAAGACGGTCCGGCCGTCCGTGTATATTAAGTGACGGAAAATCGTGGATTTGATATGACGCTACGCGTTTCGGAGTCCATATCGACGTGAAGAAGACTGTCGGCATATCGGAGATGTTAGTATCCCGGCAGGCGGAAGACGTCCTCGTGACTTATTCCCTTGGTTCCTGCGTGGGAGTCGCAGTGTACGACCCCGAGATCCAGGTCGGGGGACTGATCCATTGTATGCTGCCGTTGTCCCGCCTTGACCCGGAGCGAGCCAAACGTACGCCGGAGATGTTTACCGACACGGGTGTTCCCGCCTTGCTGAAAGCGGTCCTCGATCTGGGAGCCAGCCGCAAGCGGTTGGTGGTGCGGGTCGCAGGGGGCGCCGCGCCGCTGTCCGACAATGGCGTGTTCAAGATTGGCGAGCGAAACTACACGGTGCTTCGCAAGGTATTATGGAAGAATGACATTCTGATCGCCGGTGAATCGGTCGGGGGGACCGTTGCCCGCACGATGACGTTGTATATGGACACGGGGCGAACCACGGTACGCACGGGAGGCGTGGAGCAGGAGCTGTGAGCAAGCGAAACGACATCCTCGAAAGTGTCCGAAAAGTGCCTTCGTTGCCGGTGACGACGGCGCGGGTGCTGGCCCTGGTGCAGAACCCTCACACGTCGGTCGCCGCGCTGCAGCAAGAGGTGGAACTCAATCCGGGGTTGGCATCCAACATTCTTCGGTTGGCGAACTCCGCCTATTTCCGGGGCGCTCACCCAATTGCATCCGTGCGGGACGCGCTGGTCCGGCTAGGCATGAAACGGGTCGCGCAGTTGGTGCTGACCACGACGGTCGAACCGTTAGCCCGGCCTGCGGTGAGCGGCTACGGGCTGCAAAGCGGTGGGCTTTTTCGCCATTCCGCGGCGACGGCCATGGCGGCGGAGCAACTGGCGGGAGTGCTTGGCATGGAACCGCCGGACCATCTGTACACGGCCGGGCTGCTGCACGACCTGGGCAAGATCGTGATGGGGACGTTTCTGGAGATTGATGCGGAACCCATCCTGAAGCTGGCATTCGATGAAGGCCTCTCGTTTGAGCGCGCGGAACGCCGAATCCTGGGCGTGGACCACGCGGAGGTTGGCGCGACCCTGTTGGAAACGTGGGAGATTCCTTCCCGTGTCGTGGATGTCGTACGCTGGCACCATGAACCGGAGCAGTTCCCCGGAGATGATAAGA
>JAHDWY010000408.1:3513-4924 GCA_023384315.1 Candidatus Hydrogenedentota bacterium
GACGGTCGTCGACGTGGTCCACGTGGCGGACCACATGTCGCGGCTGAGTGGCACTTCGGCTGAGGCGGACGGACTCAACTACGAGCTTTCCGCGGCGTCGGTAGAACGGCTTGGGATCACTCCGGCAATTACCGAGCGTGTGATTGATGAAGTGCTGCGCACGTTGGATGAAATCTGCACATCGGCACGAGACTAAGGGGAGTTGACGGATGGCCCTGAACATTCTGGTAGTCGACGACTCGGAGACCGTTCGGTCCATAATTCTGAAGACATTGACCTTGTCGGGTCTCGAACTCAACGATCCGCTCCAGGCCTCGAACGGCAAGGAAGCGCTGGCACTCCTCCGGGACAATTGGGTCGACCTGGTCTTGACGGATATCAACATGCCGGACATGGGCGGCGTGGAACTCATCGAGCATATGAAGAAAGACGAGGTGCTCAAAACGATTCCCGTCGTGGTGGTTTCGACCGAGGGTAGCGCGACGCGAATTGAGGAATTGAAGGAAAAAGGAGTGCGGGCGTATATCCGCAAGCCGTTCACGCCGGAGAAGATCCGGGAGGTGTTGGACGAGGTATTGGGGACCGGCCATGACTGAAGATCGCAAGAACATCCTGACGCGGGTGTTTACGGACATCCTGGAGCAGATGGCGTTTATGTTCGGCGACAAGGCGTCTCCGGACGATTTCCGAGAAACTACGGAGCCAATGCTACGGGCCCAAATGACCTACCGGGGCAACCTGTGCGGATCGCTGTCGCTGGCGGTTCCCGAGGCCATGTGCCCCGAGCTGGCCGCCAATCTTCTCGGGACCGAGCCGGAGGATGCCGGGGAACGTCACATCTATATCGATGCGCTCAAGGAACTGCTGAATGTGACGTGCGGCAATGTCCTCACTGCCATCGCCGGAGAGGAACCGGTTTTCGACTTGACCGTTCCGGAAGTTTCCGAACTGTCGGACGCCATGCGCGAAACGATGTTGAATGACGAAACAACCGTCTATCTTCTGGTGGACGAGTACCCGGCCGCGCTACGGCTCACGGTCGAAGATTCGGCATGAAGCGCAATCGCCGGGGTTCACCCGGCGGAAGTTGCCAGGGGTTTGGCTAGGGGAAGGCTAGGACATCCATGAGTGCATACCGCGCGAAACGTATTCGCGTCCTGGTAGTCGATGATTCCGCGCTGGTTCGAGACATCCTGATGCGAGAACTCGCCCGCGATCCGGAGATCGAAGTCGTCGGTTCGGCCCCCGATCCGTACGTCGCCCGCGACAAGATCGTGGAACTCCTGCAGCAGGCGGTCGGCGAGGGCGTGGTGGCGACGCCGTCGACGTCGATCCCCGACCTGGGGGCGTTCATCGCCCCCTACGTCGTGCGCGACGTGCAGCACGGCTCGACGTTGACGTCGAACGAGAT
>JAHDWY010000409.1 GCA_023384315.1 Candidatus Hydrogenedentota bacterium
CAGGAGGACTCAGACCATGGAGAACGTGTACGTAGTCTCTGGCGCACGCACGGCTGCCGGCAAAGCGAAACGGGGCACCCTCGTTAATTACCGTCCAGACGACATGGCCGCGGACGTGATCGGCGCGGCCGTCGAACGCGCGAATATCACCCCCGAGCAGGTGCAGGACGTGGTTATCGGCTGTGCAATGCCGGAGCAGGAACAGGGCATGAACGTGGCGCGCATCGCGGCGCTTCGTGCGGGCATGCCGGACACCGTCAGCGCCATGACGATTAACCGGTTTTGTTCGTCCGGTCTGGAAGCCATGTCCATCGCTGCCGCAAAGATTGAGGCGGGCTTGTTCGATATCGCTATCGGCGGCGGCACTGAATCCATGAGCCTCGTGCCAACGCCTGGCGCGCGCATGTCGCCGAACCCATATCTGACGAAGAATCACCCTGAGATCTACATCGCCATGGGCAACGCAGGCGACAACGTGGCGCGCGATTTCGGGTTCTCCCGCGAGGAACTGGATCAGTGGGCGCTGGAAAGCAACCAGAAAGCCGTCGCCGCCATCGACCTCGGCAAATTTACGGATCAGATCGTGCCGTTGGAAGTGCCACTGAATGGCAAGTCCATGATCTTCGACACCGATGAAGGGCCCCGCCGCGACACGACGCTGGAAGGACTCGCGGCGTTGAAACCGGCGTTTGCCGCATCGCCAAAACTGGGTTTCCACACGGCGGGCAACTCAAGCCAGATGAGCGATGGCGCAGCGGCGCTGGTACTCATGAGCGAGAAAGCCGTGAAAGAAACCGGCGCAAAACCGTTGGCGAAGTTCCGGAGTTACAACGTCGCCGCGAGCGATCCCAAGTACCTCGGCCCGGCCCAACTCGTCGCTATCCCGAAGGCGTGCGAACTCGCGGGCATTAAAGTGGAAGACGCGGGTCTCATCGAAATCAACGAAGCTTTCGCATCGGTGGCCATGCTGGTCACGCGCGAACTCAAACTCGATCGCAACAAAGTCAACGTCAACGGCGGCGCTATTGCCCTCGGTCATCCCCTCGGCTGCACCGGCGCGAAGCTCTCGGTCCAGATCATCGACGAAATGCGCAAGCGTGGCGAGAAATACGGAATCGTCACCATGTGCATCGGCGGCGGCATGGGCGCGGCGGGCGTGTTCGAACTCTGCGAGTAGGACGCGCGGTCCGAAAGCGTGTCCGCAATTGGGCGGGTCGCTTCTCGCCGCCGGGAACCTCATGAGGCAAATCGATATGGCTTCTCAACCGGAAATCGTCATCGAGTACGACGTGGCCGAGGATGAACGTGTAGTGGATATCCGGGGTAACTGGCAGTCGTTTGCGGAAGCAAACGGCGCTCCCGCGCTATCGGTCGATGCGGTTGTGGGACATCCTTTGTTGAGCTTTTTCGAGGGTTCCGACGTCCGGGAAATGTACCGGATGATCCTCCACCGTATCCGGGAACGCGGGAAACCGTTCAGCCTGCAGTTCAAGTGCGACGACCGCGACCACGAGCGATTGTTCCGGCTGGTCGTGTCCAAACCCGATGAACGCACTGTACGCTTCTCGTCCACATTGCTGCAGGAACAGACTCGGACGCCCGTGCGATTGTTTGACGGCAGCGTGCCGCGGTCGGAGGAGTTTCTGTCAGTCTGCAGTGTGTGCAAGCAAGTTGATTGCGATGGCGAATGGCTCCCCGTCGAAGAGGCCGTGGCGAAACTCCACCTCATGGAACGCGACGTGTTGCCGCAGCTTTCCCATGGACTTTGCCCGGCCTGTTTCGAGCGGACCATGCGGGAACTGGACGAATCGGCCTGATAGCGGGCTATTCGCTGCTTTCGTCCTTCACCGCCTCCCCGCGCGTGAGCGGGACGAATCGCACCGCAAGGACGCTGCGCTGCGTGACCGTGCCGTCGGGGTTCTTTTCCAGTAGAAACAGTTGCTGATTGCCGAAGGGCGGGCCAACGGGGATAACCATGCGCGCGCCGGGTTTGAGTTGTTCCACAAGCGGTGGCGGGATGTGACTCGCCGCTGCCGTAACGACGATCCCATCGTACGGCGCGTGCTCTTTCCAACCGAAGTAGCCGTCGCCGGATTTCGTTTCCACGTTGTCGTATTCGAGTTCGGCAAGACGCTTCTTCGCGGACATCGCCAACGGTTCGACAATCTCGATGGTGAAGACCTTTTCCACAATTTCCGCGAGTACTGCCGCTTGATAGCCAGAACCGGTACCGATTTCGAGCACCACGTCATCGGCATCGACGTCCAGTAGCTCCGTCATGAGCGCGACGATGTAGGGCTGGGATATCGTCTGGCCGTGGCCGATCGGCAGCGGAGTATCCGCATACGCCTGATTCTGCTGCGATTCCGACACAAACTCGTGACGCGGCACGGTTCGCATGGCGTTGAGGACTGCCGTGTCGGTCACACCGCGCCGGCCGAAGAAACCGTCCTTCGCGATATCCTCTTTGACCATGCGTTCGCGGGCTTCCACGAAGCGGGGCGAATCCTGAGCGAACGCGGGAACGGACATCGCGAACACCAATGCGGCACACGGTGCAATAGCGCATCTCATGGGTGACTCCTTTCCAACATACGATTCGTGCGTAGCGGCCGTGCCGGCACGGTTGGTGGCGCGCCCATTCAGCACAACACGTGGCGCGAACTGTGTCAAGTTCTGCAGCCGCGCCTTGGCCAAATCCGGCTTTCCCGCGTACAATGAAGGTGTAGGAATCTCACTCGTGCGACGCGAAATGCGCCAGAGGCGGAACATCATGGCGCATAATCGTTTCCGCATGTCAGCGAAACCCGGCTGCAAGGATGCGGGTCGGATCAACAGAACGCAGGATGTGGTCCATGAAGTACAACCTGATTATCTTTTCACCCATGGCGCGTCGCCCCGTTATCTCCGCTTTCGCCGTTGTTGCAGCGCTGCTGCTCGCGGGTTGTCCCGACGGTGGAACGCCGACAGATGCCTTTGAGGTGACGCCCGACGTACCCTATGCCGTCGCGAACTATTCCCCGACGGCCGCACAAACCACGTGGGAAGAGAAGACCCTGTACCTCGATGTGTACGAGCCGACGGACGAAGCGAAGGCGCCGCGCCGTGCGCTTATCCTCATGCACGGCGGCAGTTTTCTTGAAAATGGTAAAGAAAACGAACGCATGGTCGAGTGGGCCTCGTACTTCGCGAACCGCGGCTTCGTTGTGTTTTCCATCGACTATCGCTTAATCGGCGACTTTCCGCCCGCGCCCCTGTATTGGGAGACGTCCTTCCTGCCGGACGCCGCGCATGCGGCGACGGTGGATGCCAAGGCGGCGGTCCGCTTCGTTCGGGCGAATGCACTTTCCTATAACGTCGACCCGAACCGGATAGCCTTTCTTGGCGAATCGGCTGGCGCGATTGCCGGCGCAGGCGTCGCGTATACTGATTCGGACGACCTTGCGTCGGACGGCCAATCCTTCCCGATACCCGCGTTCAACAACCCCGGCGAATCCGCGCGCGTGAACGCCTACATCCACTTCTGGGGCAACGCGGACCACGTGTTGTCTGACGTAGACAAGAACGATCCGCCCACGATGATCGTACATGGCAACGAGGACGACGTATTCCTGACACCCTTCGAAGCAGCGGAACGTCTGAACTTCCTGCTCGACCTTCTCGATGTGCCCAACGAGTTCTACGAGGCCGACGGCTTCGGCCACAGCGCCTGGAACTACCGTCTCCGCGGCAAAAGCCTGGAACGGCTCACCTGGGAGTTCCTGCAGGACTACATGCCGTAGGATTCGCCGCCGCGCCTTCACGTAAAGGAATCTTCCCACTCTTTCACAAGTTCTCTGTAGTAGGTGGTACTGGCTCTTGAGAGGTATTCGAACGTGAATATCGTCATGTTCACCAACACCTACCTGCCCATGCTGGGCGGCGTGGCGAAATCCGTCGACCGCTTCGTGCAGGAGTATCGCAAAATCGGCCACGATGTCCTTGTGGTCGCGCCGACATTTGAGGGCGCTAAGAACAATGAACCGGGGGTGGTGCGGGTACCTGCGATTCAAAATTTCAACGGCAGCGATTTCTCTGTTGCCCTCCCGGTGCCGCTTCTGCTGAAGAATGCGCTCGACGAGTTCGAGCCCGACATCATCCACTCCCATCACCCGTTCTTGCTGGGTGACGTGGCGCTGCGGCAGGCGGCGTCCCGGCAGCTCCCGCTGGTGTTCACACACCACACCATGTACGAGCACTACACCCACTACGTGCCCGGTGATGCGGACGTGTTGCAAGCCCTCGCGCGGGAGATGTGCGCCGTGTACGCGGGCCGCTGCGATCACGTTATCGCGCCCAGCAGCAGCGTGAAAGAGGTGCTTCACGATCACGACGTGGAGACGCCCATCACCGTGATTCCCACCGGCGTGGACACGGAGCAATTTGCTTCCGGCGACGGTGCGGCCTTCCGGCGCGAACACGGGATCCCGGAAGATGCCTTCGTCGTCGGTCACCTCGGCCGCCTGGCGCCGGAAAAGAATCTGCGCTTTCTCACCGAGGCCGCGATCGATTTTCTGCAATGCCGTGAGCAAGCCCATCTGCTCGTCGTTGGCGATGGACCGGAGCGCGAAGCGATCGCCGACATGACCGCTGATGCCGGTGTCGCGGACCGCACGCACCTAACCGGCGCGCTTGACGGGCAGAAGGTCGTCGACGCGTACCACGCCATGGACGTGTTCGCTTTCGCATCGAAGTCCGAGACGCAGGGCATGGTGCTGATCGAAGCCATGGCCGCAGGCACGCCCGTCGTCGCATTGGAGGCCTTCGGCGTGTGCGACGTATTGCGCGACCGCGAGAACGGCGTTCTCGTGCGCAAAGAATATGCGACCACTTTCGTCGAAGGCTTGGAATGGGTCGCCTCACAAAAAAAGAAGACCCGCGCGG
>JAHDWY010000410.1 GCA_023384315.1 Candidatus Hydrogenedentota bacterium
ATCGAAACCGTCGGCGCCACGCTGAAAGACTGTCTCGAACGCGCACGGGCCGAGTACGAACCGAATCCCGTTCCGAAGGATCAGTCCGCGTAACGCGAGCCGGTTATTGACTCCGCCCCTGCGGCGTCCCTACAGTGAATGGCAGGAACGATCCACAACCCTGGTACTGCCATGAATCCGACGTCCCCCGATGCTGCCTGGCTCGATTGCCCGAAGTCCCCCGCTCTGACAGACGGCGAGTTGCATGTCTGGCGCGCGCGTTTGGATCAATCCGCCGAGACCATTCGCGCCTTGCACGAAACGCTGTGCGACGAGGAGAAGACGCGGGCGGACCGCTTTCACTATCCCGGCGGCCGGGAATATTACATCGTCGGGCGCGGCATACTGCGCGACATTCTGGGACGCTACCTCGGAGTCGCTCCGAATCGCATTTCCTTGTCCTACAGTTCCCATGGGAAGCCCGCGCTGGCGGACTCCGGCGGCGAAGCCGCGATACAGTTCAACCTCGCCCATTCGGGGTTGCTTGTGGTTTACGCGTTTGTCCTTGGACGAAACGTGGGGATCGACATCGAACGGAATCGGCCGGATTTCGCGGGACAACGGATCGCGGATCGCTTCTTCTCGCCGCGGGAAGCCTACACCTTGCGGACTTTACCGAAGGACCAACGCGAAGCGGGTTTCCTCAATTGCTGGACCCGCAAGGAGGCCTACATCAAAGCCCGCGGCGAAGGGCTTTCGTTTCCATTGGACGCCTTCGACGTGTCGTTGAAACCGGGCGAACCCGCGGCGCTATTGACAACGCATGGCGACGAAAGCGAAGCGGGCCGGTGGTCCATGTTCGCATTGGAGACGGAGCCGGACTACGCGGCGGCTGTGGCGGTCGAGGGGCAGGGACTTGCGATGCAGCAGTATCTTTGGAGTCCGAAGCATACCGACTGAGGCGGGCGGCGTTTACAGTCCCCAGACCTGGCGGGTCGCCAACTCAACGCTGTTGCCGGCGGGGTCGCGGAAGTAGACGGAGAACCCGCCGTTCGGCCACTCCAATTCCTTCTCGATCGAAACGCCTGCCTGCGCCAAACGTTCGCGCCACGCATCAATCGACTCGGGTTCCAGTTCAAACGCGACATGGCCAGGACCGGTCGCGCCATGGGCCGGAAAACTATCGTTCGGCGCGATCGTCGTCTGCGGATCAAACAACAAGAACATCCGTTCGCCGCAACGGAAGAAGACGTGCCGGCCCTCCATCTCCGCGTGTAGGGTCAGGCCCAGCACATCGCGGTAGAACGCCTTCGCCGCGTCCAAGTCATCCACATACAGCGCGGTCTCCAGGATACCCTTTGCTTGCATGGCGCGTCCTTTCGGGCGGTACCTAAGACGACGGGAACAAGTATCCTACTAGCGCGTCCCACTCGCCGAAATCGGGAATGAGAATATCCGCACCCGCGAGGGTGAGCCGTTCGCGCTTCTCCTCGCTCCACCCGTGGCCGCGAAGTTCGTCGGAACACACGCCGACCGAGACGCAGCCGTGCTCGTGAGCAAGCCGGATCTCCACCGGGCCGTCGCCCACGACGAGCACCTCCGATCCGTGCAGATCGTGTTCGCCGAGGATGGCCTTGATGATCATTTCCTTGTTGCTCTCCGCGTACGTGCGAAGGGCGCCCCAGATCTCCGAGAAGTACTGCGCCGCGCCGACGAGGGCCGCTTCGTTCTGCACGTCGTCGCGGTCCGTGCCGCTGAAGATGTACATGTGCAGTCCGCGATCGTGGATAGCTTTGACGAAATCGAGGGACCCCTTGACGGTGACATCGACGGGTTTCAGATCGCCCGATTTCAACTTCGCGATGCGTTCGCGCACCACTTCCATGAGCCGGTCGTTGTAGATCTTCTTGTAGCCGTGGGCGTCGAGGATCTTGTCCTCGGGCACAATGCCGTAGTCGCGGACCATCTCGACCAGGTGTTCCATCTGCAGGATCGTGTTGATGCCCGTCGATTCATCCACATAATCGGCGACCGCCTTCTCAATCTCCGGCGTCGGCGTGCCGCCGTTACAGATCATCTCGGCCATGAGCGGCCCCATGACCTGCTGCCAGCCTTCGCGCAGGAGGCTGACCGTACCGTCGAAATCGAAGAGGGCATGCTTGAATCGCCCGCGCTCTACGTCGCGAATGATTTGAATATCCGAACCGGGAACCGTCTGTGTCGTCATCTTCCTCACTCCACCATGAATTCCACCAGCGAATGGACGGGATATTCGGTTAGCTTTTCGCGTCCTTTCAGCGGGGGCAGTTCCACCACAAATGCAATCTCCACAATCTCCGCGCCGAGACGCTTTACCATATTCGCGATGGCGCGCATGGTGCCTCCGGTCGCCAGCAGATCGTCAATAAGCACAACCTTATCGCCGGGCTTCAACGCGTCTCGATGAATCTCCAAAACGGCGGTGCCGTATTCGAGTTCATACTCCTCGCAAATCGTGTCCGCCGGCAACTTGCCTTTCTTCCTGACCGGCACGAAGGGCAGGTCCATGGCGTAGGCAAGCGCGCCGCCGAAGATGAAGCCCCGCGCATCAGCGCCCACGATGGCCGTGAGCCCTTGGCTCTCGTACCGGCGCTTCCAGCCGTCGATGATGAAGCGGAACGCCTTGGGATGTTGCAGCAGCGTCGTGATGTCCTTGAATTGAATTCCCGGAATGGGAAAGTCCGGAACGTTGCGAATAAGCGGTGCGAGGTCCATCGGGGTCTAGTTCTCCTTCTCACAATTCAATCGATACGACAAAGGAGGCCGGCGGAATTCATGCGCGCGGCCGGAGTGCGTGGGCTTCGTGAGGAGCGTGTCCCCAACCAGATATTCCTGTACGCCGGTGCGTAACGGCGCTGCCCCCCAAAATACCCCAACTACGGCCCGAAGTCGTCGGCCCGTTCGGCAACGAACTTGCGCAGCCGCTTCATGACGTCATTTTCAATCTGACGGATACGCTCCCGCGTCAGGTTGAACTTGCGCCCCGTCTGCTCCAGCGTGTGGGCTCGGCCGTCCATCAATCCGTAGCGAAACCGGATGATATTCTGCTCGCGGGGGTTCAATTGCTTCATGATTTCTTCGAGCTGCTGGTCCAACTCGATCTGCGCGATGGCCTCGTCTACCCGTCGCGGTTCGAGAGCCTCGGGGATTCCCCGCCCGTTGTCGTCGCTCATGGTTTCCGGATTATCCAGCGGCGACACCTCATCGACGAAGGATTGCAGCTTGAGCGCTTCCGAAATCTTGATCCCCATGGCCTCGGCCACTTCTTCGGCATCCGGCCGTTTGCCGGTCTTGATGTACAGCTCTTCGGCGGTTTTCTTGTAACGCGCCACGTTGTCCGTCACGTAGACCGGAATGCGCACGGTCCGGCCGTAGTTGGACAAGGCCCGCGTGATGGCCTGCCGAATCCACCAAGTCGCATAGGTCGAGAACTTGCAGCCGCGGCCCGGGTCGTACCGTTCGACGGCCTTCATGAGGCCGATGTTGCCCTCTTCGATGAGGTCCTGCAACGGCAGCCCGTAGTAGAGATACTTCTTCGCAATGCTCACTACGAGCCGCAGATTCGACACGATCAGCTTCCGTCGCGCTTCCGCGCTGCCTTTTTGCGCTTCCTCGGCGAGGCGGATCTCCTCCGAAGTAGCCAAAAGTGGGATTCGGGAGATCTCGGCCAAGTACGTGCTTAAGCCGCTTTCTCTGATATTGGACATCCGAGATCCTCTTCCACTTGAGCCAAGTTCGGAATCACGACACATGCGGGAAAAAACGCGGTCCGGCGGGGTGATCGTCCCACCGGATAGCGACGGGACAATGGTCTCGAGTTACCCACCCGCGGAAATGCGAGACTGCCGCTTCCTCATTGTACGTTCCGGGTGAAATGGGTTCAAGAGAACCGCGACAAACGCGAGCATTCGCACCGAACTGCGCAAAATGCTAGTCTGTCGGACGGCTGCATTAGACAGGACACTTCTCACGCTACAGACGCATGTGTCAAACCCGGGAGAACGCGCATGATGATGCTCGCTACACTTGCTTCATGTTTGATGGCCGCTGCGGAAGACTCGGACATCTTCGACCACGTAACCCACGACTACATCGACAACCAAGGTGTCCGCTTGCATGCAGCATCATCGGGCGAAGGCCCCCTGGTCGTGATGATTCATGGGTTCCCGGATTTTTGGTATAGCTGGCGCCATCAGATGGCTGCGTTGTCCGACCGGTTCCGCGTGGTCGCCATGGATCTGCGGGGCTATAATCTCAGCGACAAACCCGAAGGCATCGAAAACTACGCCGCGCCCCACTTAGTGAGCGACGTGGCGGCCGTGATCCGCCACTACGGACAGAACAAGGCTATCGTTGTCGGCCACGACTGGGGCGGCGCGGTCGCGTGGATGTTCGCCACGGCGCGTCCTGAGATGACCGAACGGCTGGTCATCTGCAATCTGCCTCATCCGCGCGGGTTCTCCCGGGAACTCGCCCACAATGAAGAGCAGCAGAAAAACAGCCAATACGCGCGCAACTTTCAACAGCCCAACGCGGCGGCGACTTTGACGGCCGAGGCGCTGGTGGCTGCGGTTGTGCCAGACGAAAGCGATCTCGTCAAAGAACGGTACCTGGAGGCTTTTCAGCTTTCCGATTTTGAGGCCATGCTTGCCTACTACAAGATGAATTACCCGCGCGAGCCCTACCAGGAAGATACTTCGCCGGTGGTGAAAATGAAGATGCCCGTGCTCATGTTCCACGGGTTGGACGACCGGGCCTTGAGCCACGCCATGCTGAACCGCACCTGGGAGTGGCTGGAGAAGGACTTGACGCTGGTCACCGTGCCGGGCGCAGGCCATTGGGTCCACCATGACGCAGCGGACCTCGTGTCGAAGACGATGCGCTTCTGGCTGACC
>JAHDWY010000411.1 GCA_023384315.1 Candidatus Hydrogenedentota bacterium
TACCGCGATGTCGCCGGGAATCTGGTTGACGAAGAGTCGCGCCTTGGCCGCCGCGTATCCTTCCAGCGTTCCGTGGCGCGCCAGGTGATCCGGCGTCACGTTGAGCGCGGCGGCGATCCAAGGCCGAAAGCTGCGGATGAGTTCCGTCTGGTAACTGCTCGCCTCGAGCACGACGTAGTCGGGATTCTGTTCGGAGAGCACGACGCTGGAAAAAGGGGTGTCGTTATTCCCCGCAAGCACGACGTCGTGACCACATCCTGCTACGAGTGCGCGGAGTAGTTCGGTCGTCGTAGTCTTGCCGTTGGTGCCGGTAACCGCCAGAACGGGCGCCGTATTAAACCACGACGCCAACTCGAGTTCACCGATGAGCCAGGCTCCGTTTGCAAGCGCTTGCTGGATGCAATCGAGTCTTGGCGACACCCCCGGACTGGGCAGAACCCAGGTCGCGCCGGAAAAGGCGTCTGCGGTGTGACCTCCGCATTCGTACGCAACACCCAAAGCGCGCAGTTCGGCCGTCTGGCCTTCGAGGCGCTCGGCTTGGTTGCTGTCGGTCACAAACGGTTCCGCGCCTTCCCGGAGCAGGAGTTTGACGACGGACATGGCGGTTCGCCCCATGCCGACAACCGTGACTTTTTTCCCGCGAAGTTCCATCGTTAGCGCAGCTTCAAGGTTGCGAGACTCATCAACGCGAATACGATCGCGATGATCCAGAATCGGACTGTCACTTTGCTTTCGGACCATCCGAGGAGTTCGAAGTGATGATGGAGCGGGGCCATCTTGAAAACCCGCTTGCCCCGCAGTTTGAACGACGCGACCTGGATGATGACGCTGAGCGCCTCCACCACAAACAGGCCGCCCACGATGACCAGGAGCAGTTCCTGTTTCGTCAGAATGGCCATGGTCCCCAACGCGCCGCCCAGGGCGAGCGACCCGGTATCGCCCATGAAGACCTCGGCCGGGTGCGAATTAAACCACAAAAACCCGAGACCCGCGCCCAACATGGCGCCGCCGAACACGGTCAGTTCGCTGGCCTCGGGCACGTGGATCAAGTAGAGGTATTGGGACCAGTCGGCGCGACTGACCACGTACGCAATGCCCGTGTACGCCAGCAGCGAAATGATCGAGGCCCCGATGGCAAGGCCATCGAGACCATCGGTCAGGTTCACCGCATTCGACGACCCGACGATGATCATCAATACAAAGAAGACGTAGAGAATCCCCATCGGAATGAGGACCATCTTCAGGCCGGGAATCTCGACTTTGGTGTGCATGTCCGGTGGCGACGATGCGACGAGGTCCGGCAGCGCCGCTTCGACCAGCAGGCGATTCAGCCGGAGCAACTCCCGTTCGGAGAGATTGCTGGGACCGTCGGCGAGCAGGTATTCGGCTTCCGGCGTGAGCGCCACACCTGTCCACGCTTCAGGGTCGTACAAATCATGCCGCCGTAGCGACGATTCCAATCCATGCAACACATTGGTCCGGGCTTCGTAGCCCCACGGCTGGTTTCCGCCGTCTTCGAGCACGAAGGTCCGCGCCGGTTCGGCCATCAAATCGACGAGGCGGTCGGCGGGGGTTTGCGAATTCTCGGGGTCTGCATTGCGGAGCAACTGACCAAAGCGTTCCCAATCCAGGATGTCGTACGTTGCAAGATAGGTGGCGCTGACGGCAATCGGACTGTAGACGAGATACAGCCCCATCCCGATTCCAACGATCAGTTGCCCGGCCATTTTTGCTTTGGCGCTCAGGCCCTGGTTGTGTTTGCGGCGTAACTTCATGTAGTCGTCGAGGAATCCAACCGCCCCCAGCAACGCCATCGCAAGTATCGCCATCAGAAGAAGCCGGTTCGTGAAACGTCCCCAGAACGCGAGCGAGATCAGCGCGGCAAGAATGATCAGCGCGCCGCCCATGGTCGGCGTGCCGGCCTTGCTCTTGTGTAAGGCATGCAGATCGGCGACGTGTTCCTTGCGGATGTACTGGCCCACTTTGAGCGATCGCAGCAGACGGATTATCGTGGGCCCGATCAACAGGGATACTGCGAACGCGGTGACTGCGGCGCCGCCCGCACGCACCGTATGGTACGTGAACACGTTGAATAGCGACACGTCGGACCGCAAGAGCAGCCCCAGGTAGTACAGCATGGATTTCCTCTAGGTTTCGAACGCGGCCAGGGCTTCGATGACACGCTCCATTCGCATGCCGCGAGAACCTTTGATAAGCAGGATGTCCCCCGGTCTCGAGGTTTTCTGGATGGCCTCCGCCATGGACTGGGGGTCCTGGATTACTTCCGCGTGGGATACGCCGCTAAGCCGCGCGGCCTGGATCATACCAGAGGCATAGTCTCCCCGCGCAAACAGCCGGTGAATCCCGAGACGGCCCGCCAGTTCACCGACTTCGCGGTGTAACGCGTCGGACTGGGGCCCGAGTTCCAGCATGTCGCCCAGGGCGGCAATTCGAGCACCGTTCCCCGGGCGCTCCGACAGCCCTTCCAGGGCGGCGGCCATACTCGCGGGACTCGCGTTATACGCATCGTCGATGACATGAAGCGCGCCGATTTGGCGAATCGTGAAACGGCTGCGGTTGGCGGCCGCTTCGCGAAGGGGGCCTTCAAAGTCCGTGATTCCGTGGCGCAATCCGACCGCGATAGCGAGCAGCACATTGCTTGCGTGGGCGCGGCACGCCAGCGGCAACCGCAATTCGCCTACGGGATCGACGTGCAGGAGCATCTCGCCGGATTCGTCGAACCGGCAGTCCTTGAGTACCACGTCGCCGGAACTGCCATAGCGGACGCGAGTGCCGGTAAAGGCGCCGGCGGCTTTCACGCACCAGGGGTTGTCTACGTTGACGTAGAACGTCCCGTCCTCGGGGAGACCTTCGACAATTTCGGCCTTGGTAGCGGCTATTGCCTCAATCGTGCCGAATCCGGAAAGATGCGCCGGCGCGACCAGGGTAATCGCCGCTTCCGTGGGCTTGGCTAACTCACACAACTCGCGAATATTGCCAGGGCTCGCCGCGCCCATTTCGATTATGGCGGCATCAGTATCTTCATCGATTTGGAGCAAGGACAGGGGGCAACCGATCTCGTTGTTGAGATTGCCTTGCGTTTTGATCACCTTCATGCGCGAACCAAGGACTGCTGCAATGAAGTCCTTTGAGGTAGTTTTTCCGCAGGATCCGGTAATGGCAAAAACGAGGGGGTCGTATTTGGCGCGATGGGCCGAAGCGAAGGACTGCAAGGCCTTGAGGGGATCATCTACGACGAGGCAAGGCCCCGCGTCATTGGTCCGCGTTGTGACGGCGGCAAGCGCGCCGCGGTCAAAAGCCGCCGGCACGAAATCGTTTCCATCGAAGTGTTCGCCGGATAGGGCGAAGAAGACCTGGCCCGGCTGCAAGGTGCGGGTGTCGGTCGAAATCGACGAGAACGTTGCGTCGCCGGTTTTTTGCGGCTCGATTCCAAGAAAGGACGCCAATGCATCGATCGTGTATGTCCACGACATCCTAGGTCTCCTCGAGGATCGCGCGCGCGACCTCGCGCTCGTCGAAATGAATTCGTTTGGTTCCCAAAATCTGGTAATCCTCGTGGCCTTTACCGGCGATCATGACGAGGTCGCCGGGTTTGGCACGAGCGATGGCCTCGCGGATGGCCGTGGCGCGGTCGGTGATCAGCACGTAGTCCTCGTACTTGCGCCGCCCTGCGTGCTGGAGGCCGACTTCGATGTCCAGCAGAATCCGTTCGGGATCTTCGGTGCGCGGGTTGTCCGACGTGACGAAGGAAAAGTCGGCCAATTCCGCTGCGACCTTCCCCATCTTGGGGCGTTTACCCTTGTCCCGGTCGCCTCCGCAACCGAAGACCAGGATCACCTTGCCTTTGCAAATCTCGCGCGCCGCTTGCAGGACGTTCCGCAGCCCGTCGTCGGTGTGGGCATAATCAACCACAACCTGAAAGCCCCGTTCGGATTCGACGCGCTCGAACCGGCCGGGGACGCTTCTCAATCCGGAAATCCCTTCACAGATGCGCGCGACCGGTATGCCGAGCCCGCCGCAAATGGTCGCGGCGCACAGCGCATTGCTGACGTTGTGACGTCCCACCAGGCCGGTTACGCAGTCTCCCTTTCCCCAAGGCGTCTCCAGTTGAAAGGACGTTTCGGACGCCGCCATGCGGATATTGGCGGCCCGGCAATCGCCAGTTTTGCCGTAGGTGAAGCAACGAACGCGGGAAGCGTTGACGAAGGCTTCCGAGCTGGGGTCGTCGGCGTTCGCGACCGTAAAACATCCGTCCCCTTCAATTCGCTCGAATAGCATCAGTTTGGCGCGCAGATAGGCGTTCATGTCCTGGTGATAGTCGAGGTGGTCCTGGGTGAGGTTGGTAAATGCGCCAACCGCGAATCGGATGCCTGCCACGCGCTCCTGTTCGAGCGCGTGTGAACTGACTTCCATCACCGCGTGCGTGTCCCCCGCCTCACGCGCTCGTTGAAACAGGCCCGCGAGATCCTCGCCAAACGGCGTCGTATGAGGCGCCGGAGCCACGGCGCCTCCCACGTCGTAACCCAGGGTGCCGAAGCAGGCCGCCCGGTGCCCCGTGTCCCGCAGAATGCGTTGCGTGAGGAGGACGGTGCTGGATTTTCCATTGGTCCCCGTAACGCCGATGACGGTCATGTCCTGTGTCGGATCGCCCGCGAGGGCGTGCGCGATAGTTCCCAGTGCTTTGCGCGGTTGATCGTGGTGGAAGTAAGGAACGCCGTTCCACTCCGCTGTTCGCAGCCGGTTCCCAATGACGGCGATCGCCCCCGCTTCCACGGCGGCGGACGCAAAATTATGGCCGTCCTGATGCTCGCCGGAAACTGCCACGAAAATCGAGCCGACCGTGACGCGCCGGGAGTCTTCCGTAATCGACGTAATCGCAACGTCGCG
>JAHDWY010000412.1 GCA_023384315.1 Candidatus Hydrogenedentota bacterium
CGGCGCAGGAGTCTGGGGCGGCGGGGATGAAGGCCATCGCGCGGCCGGATCTGGTGGCGCCGGATGCGCCGGCGGGGACGGAGATTTTTCAACTGACGTCGGAGCCGGTGCCGAGTTCACATGTCTATATGGAGGCGCAGATCTTTGCGCCGGACTCGAAGCGGTTTGTGTTGCACCGGTCGGCCCATGCGCACGGAAGCGACAAGAACGATCCGGAGCACCGGTATCTGTTGTGCGATATTGAGGACGGGTGTTCGTTGTCGCCGTTGACGGAGGAGACCGGCGCGACGGCGCCTTCGATGACGCCGGACGGGGCGTACCTCTATTACTTCGTGAACGAAACGGAGGTGAACGGCGGGCGTCTCACGCTAAAGCGGGTACGGCTGGACGGCACGGAACGGGAAACGATCCTCGTGCTGGATGATGGCGTGCCGGGGACGGGGATGCGGCCGAGCCATATCTACCCCCTCTCCACCATTTCGTCGGATGGCGAGCGATTGGCGTTGTCGGCGTTTCTCGGGGATGGCGAGACGGAGGACGCGCCGTTTGGACTGATGATCTTCGATATGACCAAGGCGACGGTGGAGCTGATCCTTCAGGGGCAGACGTGGTGCAACCTGCACGCGCAGTATTCGCGGTCGCTTGATCCGGACGCGAGCCACGATATCCTCATCCAGGAGAACCACGGGAACAAGGCGAATCCGCAAGGCGAAATCACAACGCTGGTGAGCGGCGCGGGCGCGGACATTCACGTGATCCGCGATGACGGGACGAACTTCCGGACGATGCCGTGGGGCCGGGACGGGAACGAGCAGTGTCAGGGCCACCAGTGCTGGCGCGGGCGGAGTGAATGGGCCATTACGAGCACGGGCACGCGGGAGCCGCGGAGCGCGCGGTTGATCGAGGGGCGAGCCGTGGCGGATCAGGGGCATCTCGGATTGGAGACGCCGGGGGCCATCCGGAACGATCTCAGCCGGGAACTGGAGCAGCCGGATTTCTATCATTTCGCGACGGACATCGAGGGGACGCGGCTCATCTCCGACACGGGTCCGATGAATCCCGAGGGGCGCATCGTGGTCGCGGAGTTAGGGACGCCCGGGGAGAGTCCGTTGGTGAATTTGCGGACCGTGGCGCATCCGAAGTGTTCGTGGGTGAAGGGCGCGCATATGCATCCGTTTCTGTCGCCGGACAGAACGACGGGGTTTTTCAATTCGGATGAGTCGGGGGTGTTGCAGGCGTACATGGTGCGGGGATTCTGAGGCGGTCGTTTCGCTGGAATGGAGGGTTCGATGAATCGTCGGGAGTTCATTCGGAAGGCGTCGGTTGCCGGGACCACAATTGGGTTGGCGGGTGCGGCACAGGACGTGGAAGCGCAAGGGCCGCGTGCCGGCGGAAAGCGGAATTTCCGGGATATGGGTTGGGTGTGGGAAGGTCAGGGAATCGATCCCGGGGTACCGCCGTCGATTTATGGGTTGGGACAGGGGGCGCGTTACTTTGGTCTTTCGCGGGTGAACTTCTTGTTTCATCCGAATGACGTTCACGCGCTTGAGTTGCTTGCCGGGTACGATGAGGTCACCTGCGATATCAGCAAGTGGGGCTGGGCCTGGGATGAGAATGGGCGGCCCATGTGTCAGGCGACGAGCGATCCCGAGACCGTACTGGCGGAAGGCGCGAAGGTTGCAGAGCTGGCGAAGCGGCTCACGAACATCAGCGGGGTGTATTGCGACGACCTGTTGGGCTTGATGGAGCGGTTTGAGTATGGACCGGAGCAGTTCGCCGACATGCGCGCGAAGATTCGGGAGATGAGTCCCGCGCTGAAGTTGTGGTCGGTGGTGTACACACACGAGTTCGAGAAGGCGGATTTCTGGACGGCGATGCGGCCGCACATGGATGTGGTAATCGGAGGACATCGTTCGCATGCCGCACTATGTGGACGAGTGCCGCGCGTTGTTCCCGGACAAGCCTATCGTCATGGGCGTGTACCTTCGCGACTACACGAAGGTGGCTCCGATTCCGGTGGACACGGTGAAACAACAGATGGAGGGCATCGCGGAGTTGGTGGAGCAGGAGAAGCTGGACGGCTATTCCATCCTCGCGGCGGTGCTGATCGACGGTCATCGCGAACAGGCGGATGCGGTTCGCGATTTCATCGCTGCGCACACCGGGTGAACAAGAAAACGGGCGGGAGCCTCTCCCGCCCGTGAATGCGCACTGGGGCGGCTGTTACATGCCGCTCAGGTCGCGGTAGTAGAGTTCTTTCGCTTCTACCGTCATACCGGGGTTGTGGCATTGGATGGCGAAATACCCTTTGACGTATTCGCTGTCCTGATGAGTCGTGACCAACTGGTCGTTCACCCAGATCTGTATCGTGTCGCCGACGGCTTTGACGCGCATGGAGAACCAATCGCCGTCTTTGGTCAGCAGTTCCGAGGCTTTGCCGACGGGCGTGCCGGGTTTCCACAACCAGCCGGTGTAGGCATCGTGGGTGTTGCAGATCTGCGCTTCGTATCCGCGCGGATAGTCGTCGGGGTTGTCGGCGGGCGGATTGGCACGGAAGTAGAGGCCGCTGTTCGCAGACTTGCCTTGGCTCGTAATGCGAAAGACGCCTTTGACCTCCAGGTCGGTGAGTTCGGGTCCCGCGTAGATGTGACCCTGCCCGTTTTCCGACTGTCCAATGAGCACGCCTTCTTCAAACTTCCACGTGGCGCCGCCACGGGGCGTCCAGCCGTCGAGGTTCGTGCCGTTGAGCAGGGGCGTCCAGGGGGCGTCGTCGGCCGCGGCGTCCTGTTGCATGGCCACGGATTCCGTTTCGGTTGTTTGGCACGAGACGAGGGCCATCGCGAGTACGAGGGCGAGTATGCAGGTCGTTAGCGGCTTCATGCGGTGTGACTCCTTCCTTCCGGAACATCCCCCTAAATCCCCCTTCGAAGGGGGACTTTCCGCGGCGGATTCTCCCGAACTATCGAACATAACGAAGACTCAGGGCAATAGCGTATCCCTCCGTGAAAGATGGTTCAACTGCGTGTTCGCGTGGTGTCGCGTGGAGACGCAATTGGTGCATCGAAGATGGACCCCCGCGTTCGCGAGGGTGACGGAGCGTGACGAGGTGGTGTTGCGTTTGGTGTTGGAGAAGCGCGTTGGGTTGCGTGCACATCCGGTCATTTGCATCTTGTTAATCGCGATTGATTCCGCGGTTGGTGTTCTGTTCCAATGAGTGGGCGGCGGGTATTCGCTACGGCGGCTGGCGCCCCCCCCCTTGCTTATGGCCTTCCCCCACTTGAAGGCTTTGTTATGGACTTGACGCGAGTTCTCGAATCGCCCCATGCGTTGCATGCGGCTTCTTCGCATTTGCCGATTAGCCTGGGGCTGCTTGGCATTCCATTGATTTTTCTTGCAGTCGCTGCGCCCAAGAAATGGCCCGGCATACGCTTGTTCACGGGCGCGTATTTTCTCGTCGCGGGACTGGCGGGGTTGGCCGCGTCCATGGCGGGCAATCATGCGGCGTCGGGACTGGTGGCGCTTGGGAGCGCCGAGATCGAAGCGGTCGTGAGCCAGCATCGGTTGTTGGGATACGCCGTCGCAGCGATCGGGGTTGTCACGTCGGTTCTATTTTTCGCCAGCCATTTTGGACCGCGCGCCGCGCGACGGTATCTGGCGGGGCTCGCGGGGCTGGGCGGCATCGCAGTAGCGGCTGCAGTTCTATTTGCCGGGTCCAGCGGCGGGCGTTTGGTGTATGGATATGGGATCGGGACGCCGGTGATGGGCGCGGATGGCGTGTCGGGTGCGACGCCGGTCGTCGGGGGCTATGCGGTATCGGCGGCGGCGATTGCGCCAGCGGTGGCGCCGGTGAACGACGAATCGTTGAATGCTATCTACACGCCGAAGACGCTGCCAATCGATCCCTCCGCGGCGGCGGAAGTGTCGTTTGCGAAGGATATCGTGCCGATCCTGGAGAGGTGGTGTGTGGAATGCCATGGAGGCGATAAACCGGAAGCCGGGCTTGATCTCAGCAATCACACGGGGATTCTCGCTGGGGGCGATTATGCGGGGCCGGCGGTAGTACCTGGGGCGCCGGATAACAGTCCGATGGTCTTTCACATTCGGGGGATCTATGAGCCGAAGATGCCGAGGGACGGGGAGGAATTGGCGGATGAAGAACTGCATGCGATCCGGATGTGGATTGCGGCGGGGGCCCGGGGGGAGTAGGGAGTAGGGAGTGCGGATTGCGGATTGCGGATTGCGGAGTGCGGATTGCGGAGTGCGGAGTGCGGAGTGCGGATTGCGGAGTGGAAAGAACACGGGCACACACGGGCACACACGGGCACACACGGGCACACACGGACACACACGGGCACACACGGACACACACGGGCACACACGGACACACACGGACACACACGGACATACACGGACATACACGGACATACACGGACGGGGTCGAGGCTGGAGGTGGGCGCAGGATTGCTTGGCTCGGGTGGTGCAATTACGGGGTATCGGTCGCGGCTGCGGATGGAACGGGTGCGATGAGTGCGCGCCAGGCGGTGATGGAGCGGGTGAGGTGGTCGCGGGCGTCGCCGGGGAGGCCGTAGCATTGGAGACCGATGGGACCGCGATAGCCGAGTTCGCGCAGGGTATGGAGGAATGCGCCGATGTCGAAGGTGCCGCTGTCGAGGGGCTGAATCCAGTTGCCGGTGCCGGCGTGGATTGCTTCGGCGCGGTCGGCGCCGTGGATGCTGACGGCGAACAGGTAGGGCATCGCGGCGGTAAGGAGCGGCTCCAGGTTTTCTTCCTTGTCCACCTTCAACCAATGGCATAGATTGAACATGAGTCCCACGTTTGGCCGGTCGACTTTCTGTACGACGCGAATGGCGTCTTCGACACGCTCCAGCCAGTCTCCGGCGTGGGGA
>JAHDWY010000413.1 GCA_023384315.1 Candidatus Hydrogenedentota bacterium
TTCCGAGGCGAGGGGTCTCCGAACGTTATCTAAACCTAGCGCGTCTGCCATTTCTCCGTCGTAGCCAAGTGGATAATTCGAGAGTACACTCGTGAAACACCCGCTTCACAACGCGTGCAGCCTGGGAGTTTGCGGTAGTGTACCACAGGCCGTGGGTCCATTCGACCAGCAGCACGGAATACGCCGGACGAGCGTTCTGCGGCGATGCGCAACTTTGAAACCGCGAGTTGGTCTAGCCAATAATCCGCGCGAGGCAGGTCCAAAGCTTGTTGCGGGTGTCTGGGCGGATTCTCTACGCTTTGCTCGAGTATTCGTGCCCGGCTGAACCAGATAAGGGAAGCGTGTCCGTTTCGGGAGTGTGAGGCCCATGACCGGCCAAGCATCGACGACAGATCAATCCGCGGGTCTCACTACCTGGCGAACGGAGGCCGGGCTGCTCGCCATCGCTTTGCTCGTCGCAGCGGCGTTGCGACTCTACAGACTAGATGCCGGGCTCTGGCTTGACGAGGTACTGACGTACCGGGGGGCCAATCAGTCGCTGCGCGAAGCCTACCTTCACCGCACGCAATTCCTGTACTACGTGCTCGCCCACTTCACGCTTCAGGTGCGCGACACCGAGGTGATGCTTCGCCTGCCCAGCGTTCTGGCAGGAATTGCCGGCGTGGCCGCAATGTACGGTTTCGCGCGCAAAGCTTCGGGGAGTTCCGTGGCCTTTCTCGCGGCCATGATGCTGGCGATCTCGCCGTACCATATCGACAAGAGCCAGGAAGCACGGTTCTACGCGTTCGTAATACTCGCAAATATACTGATGCTCTGGAGCATGTCGAGTGCCGTGACGGCCGGCCGTGTGAAGTATTGGTTTGCCTTTGCCCTTGCAGCGAACATGGGAGTCGCATCCCAGTTCACTGTGATTCCGTACGTCGCGGCGCTGGGGGTGGCAGGCGGTTGCTGGTTGCTCGTCTTCGCCAAGGACTTGCCCTCGCGCGAACGCTCCCGGCGCCTGCTTCACCTCTGCCTGGCCTGCGCGGCCGCGTCTCTGAGCGTATTCACCAGTATCCTCGCGCGGGGGACGTTTCCGTTCCTGCTCGCGCGAGGCACGCAGACCGATACCACGTCCGCAGAGACGCTTGCCTATGTAAACGCGTACCGACTGAGCCCCGGAGAGTATCTGGAGTTTCTTCATTCCTACGTGCCGCGCTATTGGACGCCGATGGGTTACCTCTTTCTTGCGCTGATCGCCCTGGGCGCCGTGGTGCTGGCAAGACGCCTGCCGGTACTGGCGTTCCTGATGGCCGCACAAGTAGTCCTCGTTCCGATACCGTTGTTTCTGGTAAACGTACATCACTGGTACCATGAGCGATACTTCAGTTGCGTGTATCCGTTTGTTCCCCTGCTGCTCGCGGTCGCCTGCGTCTTCTCGGCAGACCGTTTCGCGCAAATCGTCCTGCGTGTTGCGGGTTCCAAACTGCGGATTTCAACGTCTTTTCCGGTACTCGCGCGCACCACGATCGTTCTCCTGTTTCTCGCAGCCTACATGAAAATCTCCTACGGTCTGCTCCTGTATCACTACACGGAGGGTCGAGCCCATGACTGGCGGGCGGTGGTGGAGTTCCTGAGGCCGCGCCTGGCGGAGGGAGACATCATCGCCGTTGCGGGTCCCGCCACCTATGCGACACAGCATCTACCCAAGGATCGGCAGGTGTTTCCCGAATCACACGCTGCGTTGGAGTATTACCTTGAGCGGACACTTCCGAAGGGCAAATCGGAAACTGTGCATATTGTCGGCGCCGGTTCGAGTAATCAGATCGAGAAACTGCGGACGGGAGATCACCCCGGCGCGGTTTTTCTCGTGGTCGAATCGGTTCGCGAACCGGAACGCGCACCTCACGAGGATCTCGAGGAACTTCCCACGCGTGACCTTTTTCGGGCCAATGGCCTGGAAGTATTCCAAGTAGAACTCAGCGTAATCCGCGAATCCCAGCGGGCTCAACCCTCTTCACCGCTCCAGATGCAGTAGCGGTACCGGCTCTGATACGCTGGCGGTATGCTTTTCAGTTTCGCAGTTCCATATTCGCACCGCGGCGTTTCCCTGGTTTGCGCACTAGCGCTGATAGTGCTCGCAGGCTCGGCGCTGGCCGAACCGACGCCGCGCCCCCACATGTTTGTCAGCACCGACCTCGCGCCGGGGCTTCGGACCCTGAACGAGGTGCGGGAAGGCATCCGCGAAGGCCACGCCGCGCGCCTGTGGGCAATGTTGCTCGAAAAAGTCGAGCGCGAGATGTTGGAAGAGGCTTGGACACCCGCGTCCGCATTGCCCGGCAGAAGCGAAGTCCAGATCAAACACGAGAATCGCGATTTCACCATCGTCGCCATGACGGCCAATCGGATTCTCGATGCATCTCTCGCTTCGCTCATCACGGGAGACCGGCGCTATACCGACGCGGCGCTGAAGCAACTCGACGCGCTGTTCGACCCGGAGCGGTGGCCGGATTGGGAAGACAAGGCCCATATCGAAGTGGGGCGTATCGCCGATTTGCGGCACGGGCAACTCGCGTTCGCGGTGGGCGTGTCCTACGACTGGCTCTACACGGCCCTGGATCCTAAGGAACGCCAGCGTATCGTGGAAGGACTCGACCGCTGCGCGATTCAGCGATTCAAAGCGGCCGTCGAGGCCAACGAGAATTGGACGCGCAATCAAACCAACTGGATGACGGTCATCGTTGGTGGATTCGGGATCGCGGGCATGGCGCTGGGAGAGGATCACCCCGATAGTGATTTCCTGGTCGAGTTCGCCCGGCCGCGCATGGAAAGTTATCTCGAAGTGCTCGGTGAAGAGGGCGAGTTCAACGAGAGCGTGCAGTACGCGGGGTCCATGCTGTTTCTCGTGCGCTACTTCACGGCGGTGCGTTACGCCAGCGGCGGCCGCGACAATCCATTTGAACGCCACTCCCTGGCAGCGTTTTGCCGCTGGTATCAGTACATGACCTTTCCGCCCGGGCGGGTCGCGGGATTCGGCGATCCCGGCGCTGCCATGCCGCCCGTGGTGAATTACATGAGCGCCGTTGCCGCAGCCACACAGGACCCGATGCTGCAATGGTTCTACATGCAGTATTGCGACATCATGCCGGAAACGCACCGCGATCTTGCCATGGAACTGCTGTATTTCGACGCGAGCCTCGAGGCCGTATCTCCCGAAGGACGCCTGCCGCTGGGCAGGGCCTACCACGACGAAGGCAAGCTCATCAGCAGCCGAAGCAGTTGGGACCCTAAGTCCACAACGTCCGTCGTGTATGCCAAAGCCGATCGCGAGAGCACGCATAACCACGCGGACTGGGGCCAGGTGTGTATCGATGGGTACGGCGAAAGGCTGGTGGTCGATCTTGGGTCACCAGCGGGCTACCCCAAGAGTCACAAGGAGCGGTTCTACAACTACCAGCAATGGGGGCATAACGTATTCGTGTTCGCCATAAACGAAACCGGCGGAGTGCCCTGGCAGGAGCAGAAGCGGGAAGGCTCGATTCTGTGGTCGGAATTTGACGACGCGCGCGGCGGCGCATGGGCGATGGACCTGACCGCAGTTTACGACGAGGCGGAATCGGTAACCCGGACGGTGGTTCATTTGCTGCCTCGAATTGCGGTCGTCGTGGACGATGCCTCGCTACACGCGAAATCGCCGATCAGCATGCGATGGCATCTTGCGAAATCAGCGGAACCTGACGATGCGGGCCGTTTCCGAATCGCGACCGACGATGCCGCGCTGGCAGGACTCGTGTCTCGCGTGGATGGACCCGCCGAGGGCGGTACGGGCCGCCACGCCTATGAGGAGCCGTACAACCGCGACCGGATGGGCGAGTTGTATCCGCAACAGCACGAACCATTCGTAGAAATCAAGACGGAGGACACGGCATGCCGCGTCGTGTCCTTGTTCTGCATTCAAGAGCCGGATGGCTCGGCGCAGTCGTGGGCGATGCATGAGTGGGGGTGGGCGATTGAAACACCCGAGGGCCTCGTGCGCGTAACGATCGATGACGAGCTGCTGCGCGTGGAATTCGCGGATTCAGAGAAGAGCTGGTCCGTTCCTGCCGGCCGGCGAGATGACGGCACGCCATGAACGGTATGCGCGCAGTACCATTGATCCTCACGTTCGCGATGCTGATACCCCCTGCGTTCGGCGACCGCATCGCCGAGGCGCGCCTGTCGTCAGATAAGCAGGAGCACGACCCTGTTTTCATCTACGAGCGGGTCCCGGGATCGTTCTTCGTGGAGAACATCGGCGCCGATCCGTTCCGTATCGCCAATATTAAGTCCACCTGCGCCTGTACGACTGCGATCCGCACGAAAGGTACTGTCGCCCCTGGGGAACGGGCGGAGATCCAGTACGAGATGGAGTCCGCCGCGCCCTTGCGGCGCTCGGTGAGCATCTTTGTCGAGACCAATCCGCCTCTCGAAGAGCCGCTCCGCTTCATCGCCTCCGGGACTTGGAAGCCGATGGTCGAAGTAGACGATTCCTCACTGACGATTCACGCGCACTTCGGCGACGCATTTTCGCACACGGTGCCGCTGCAGGCCGCGGAAGGGGTGGGCGCGCTCCGCATTCTCGACGCCACCACGCGCCAGGATTGGGTGGAACTGGAACTCGCGCGCGCCGGTGATACCTCGCTTCCGGAATTGGTCATTCGTTCCAGGGGGCCGATCCAGCCGGGGAGTCACAAGCTGGGCGTCGATGTGAGCTTCGAGGCGAACGTGGCCGGCAAACAGAGCCTGAGGTTCAACGTCGAAGTTCAGTCCGATTTCTCGATCAATCCCGCCCCACTGACCATTCAACTGAATCCAGAGTCACCGCGAACGACGGTGGAATTCGTGGTCCGGAGTAAACGCGGTGAGCGGTTTGTGATTCA
>JAHDWY010000414.1 GCA_023384315.1 Candidatus Hydrogenedentota bacterium
ATCGGCGAATGAATGATTTCGCGCGCACCGATGAACTCACTTAGCCTGACGGAGTACAGCCAGAACATTGGACGAGTCGCGGCTTTTCGGTTCGGCTCCTATTTGCGACACCTCAACAGCGCGGGCGTTTGCGCGCCCAGTCGTCCGACTTTGCGAAGAATTCTTTCCGGGACGAAATTGTAGCGGAATCGGCAAATTCTCCGCTACTCCGGGACACGCAGCATTACCTTCGACTTACCTTTCGTCGATTGTTCATCGAGTGCTTTCTTTACGTGGGCAACGATGAGTTCCTCAACATAGTGTAGGACAGTCTCTGGTCCGTCATAAACCTCTTCCCGAAACTCATGAAGCGCCAACCACAGGTTTTGTCGGCAGCGTTCAACTTCATCCGAGTTTTGGTTCCTTCCAACTGGCATAATCCAACCTCCCTGGCTTTCTCGCTTCTTCTGTTCCGAAACTCACTCGCCTTCCGACTCCCCATGGGCCGTGAGGAGCGCCTTTATGGCCGCGCGGATGCCTTGCGGGAGCGCTTCCCAGCGGTCCACTAGAAGCTGCAGATCGGGGGGAATTCTTGGGGGCGATTTGGGGGCGAAACTTTGTCCGCTGATGACCTCCGCGTGTCCGCTGATTGACGGGTGATTGCAATCGGGGCTGGGAAGTAAGGCGAGATACTGTCCGACGTTAACCGGTTCCTGACCGGTATTTGACGGGTTTTGTCCGGCGGTTGTAAGTCCTTTATTTGCAATTGCTTGCGCTTCGATTCCCGCCGCCTCCACCAATGTTTCACTTTTTTGGGGCAGCGCTTCGGTCATACGGCGCGCCTATTGTGGCGGCTCGGCGAGGTAGCGGAGCGTGTATTCCATCGCGAGCGATTCGCCGGGCTTCAGTTCTACGTCGTTGGAGAATAGCTCCAGGTTCACTTGCTCGTATTGCGGATACCAGCGCAGCCGGGGGTACTTTACGCTATCCGGCGCGTAGGTGACTTCCATACCGCTCTTGATCTCATGATTGAAGTAGGCCATGCCGCCTCCTCGCGACGCTGCCAGGATATCGCTGTCAGGTCCGGTACCGTCTTTCCACTCCCGGTTGAACTGGAGCCAAGTGTCCCCCTTCACGTAGGCCGCTACGACCTTCTCATCGGAACTGCCACTGTACGCGTTGAACTCGGGACGCGTTCGGAACTGGAAGAGACGAGGCTCGGCGCCGTGGTTGGTGACCCGTGAGGTGCACACGATGGCGTCCGGCTCGCCGGGCTTGAACCCGACGCTTCGTTCGACGGTACTGCCGTCTTCGAGCGTTCGTACCAGTCGAATTGCATCGTCCTCAACTTGGGCCTCGAAGGACGAGAAGGCATCCGACGTAAATCCGGCCTGGGCTACTTCGTCGAGACAGCCCTGGAGAATGTTGTCGTGGGTCATGGCCGGCAACACGTGACGGCCCGAAGGCTTGTGAACCAGTTCGATCATCTTGCCGTTTTGCTCGGGAAGGATCGTCAAGCGCCAGATCGCGTTCTCGATTCCCACGGCCGGCATGGCGGCCATCTTCTCGAGTTGCTCGAAATAGATACTGGACGCCCGACCCTCGGCCACATAGGACATGTTGTACTTCTTGCACAAGGCGATGTAATCCGGAATCACCGAGCTGAACCGTTCGGGCAAGTCGCGCTTCACGACACCGTCTGATTTCTTCCAGGGCCTGCCGTTCGCCACGATGAGCGCGCGGTACGCGGGGATGGACGCCATCTCCACCCGCGCGCGCACGGTATCGTTGGACGCGAGCGCGAGGGCCTGTTGAAACAGGTCGAATCCCTTCTCAACGCCATCGGGGGTTAACCCCAGCTCCACCGGGAAGGCCCCGCAATTGGGATGGTTGCCGTGAACCTCGGCGTTCTCGTGAATAAGGTCGAGGTACTCGAGGATCACCGGCGCGGCGTCTTCGTAGTGCAGCGCGCAAAACTCTTCCACGAGCGGCCAGCTCTCCAGCTCCGGGTTCCAGAGCGTGCGCGCCATGAGGTAGTTGCGCAGATCGCACATCTCACCCGCGTCGCCCATGGCGTTGGCCTGCATGAAAACGCCCTTGGCGTTGTTGTCCCGGAAGAAGCGCACGTTGGGGCCGATGACGCGCAGATTCGGGAACGGCAGATCGTAATACGAGAAATTGGTGTTGTAATTCCAAATCCACACGTTGTCGCTGATGGCCTTCCAGTCCATGACGTCTTTGCAGAACTCGACGTTCTTCGGACAGGCCGGATCGTTGATGGGGTGCAGTTCACAGCATTCGATGCTGCACAGTTGGATCTGCACGTTGTGGCGCGGCTTGATGGTCTTGGGCGCCCTGCGGGTATACCAATAGGCCAAGGTGCCAACCATCACATCCGGGTACTTTTCTTCAACCCGCTCGGCCACGGCGTTGACCAGCGCGAGGTTGGCCCCCATCGGCGTGCCTTCACGTTCGTTGATGGCCTCGCATTCGGCGCACCGGCAATACGCATCGTTATCATTCTGGCTTACCGCAATATTCTCCATGGTGGGATTGGCGGCGATCTCATCGAGAACGCATTGCGTGATGATGTCGATGACCTCCGGATTGGTCACGCAAGGTTCCGTGGCCGGCGCCGGGATGGTGCTTCGGCGCTCGCCGTCGATATAGGCGAAGTATTCGGGATGCGTCTCGCCGTACTTTTCCGGGTTGATCCAACGGGCATAGCTATGGCCGATGAGCGATTGGCCGGTCATGCCGCCAAGCCGCTCCTCGCGCGTCACCGTGTTGACGCGAAGGCGCGCGGCAAACTCGGGATGATCCGAGTTGGCCTTGTAATAGCTCCACCGGAACGAGAACGGCGGGGCATACGTGAAATCGATCGGCCCGATAGCCGGAATAGACTCCACCGGCGGGAAATGCGTGTGGTCCACGGTCAGAAATCGGACACCGCAGTACCGTTCGAAAAACTCGTAGACGCCATACAGCGTCCCACGGGGCCGCCCGCCCGCAATGACGATATTCTCTCCGTCGCTGCGAATGCGCAACGCCTCCTCCCCCATGCCCTCGGTGTCGAATCCGATCGACGGCGCATGAATCGCAGCGCCCGGTCCGATATACACCCCATGACCGTTCTCCGGGGCGGTCCCGCGAATGTCGAGGGAGAGTCCGGTCAATTGCTGGAACAACGCCTGAAACTCCTCCGCGGCGTATCGTTCGCTCGGCGCGGCGTCGTCCGCGACGACGATGCTCCATCCCTCCATCTGGACGGGTGCGATTGCCGCGGCCACAATCGGTGTCGCGACAAGAATGAACAGACTTACTGTGGTGACGAACTTCATATGGGTTCCCCTCGTAGCGGCCATGGATTGGCCTGGACCGCAACAGAGCATGTGCTTTTGGCAAGGGATTTCGCAACTTTCAAATGATGGCGTCATTCGCGTTGTTCGGTCGTCATTCCCGAAGAATCCGGTACCGCAACTCAAAACGCCTCCAACCGGAGATGGGGATAATACGATCCCGCGCCCACCTCCTGGGTGTCGAGGTAATGCGCGAGCACCGCGCACCGGTCCGCGTCGATGAGGTGGTCGTTCCCCTTATCAAACAACACCTGCCCCCGCATCCCCGCGGTGTAGGTGTGACCGGCGTACTGCGACTCCCGTTCGGCCAGCGGCGGAAAGACAATCGTCCGGTCCGCCATCCGCCGTTGCAACAGCTCCGTCATGAACAGCTTCGTCGGACGCCGGTCCGGCGACCCATCCGGAAACGACCCCGTCTCCGTGACGCCGCCGAACTCGAAGGCCATGACCTTCCCGTGCCACTCCACGTCGATGTTCTTCAGGTTGTGCGCCACCGCGCTCCCGTTGTTCCCCGCATCGATCCCGATGACGCGAAAGTCGTAGGCCCGATCCAACTCTTCGATGATCCCCTGCTGCCGGTGGTAGTTGACCCCGCGCAGATGCACGCGCCCTACGTTCACCAGATCCGGCGGCGCGCTCCGGTAGATGACAAACTCCGACGGGTCCCGCACGTACCCCAGGTCGCACCCCAAATAATAGGTCCCCGCCGCCACCCCCGACGGCGCCTCGAAGGGGTCGTCTTCCCCCAGCGACGCCTCGAACCAGTCCATCCCCTCGTCAACACACGCGAGATACGCATTCAGATCGAACACCGCATAGGCTGGCGACCCATGTTGCCCCAACACGCGGTGCACGTACCCCGGCGAATCCTTCCCGCCGTACAGCCGCGCCAGCTCCGCGTCCTTCTCCGCCGACCACGCCGGGTTCAACGACGACGGCCAGTTGTACTGCTCCGCGTTCGGGTCCGTAGTCATCCGGTGGAACGTGTTTCGCAACCCGTTCGGCACCCCATACACCCAGCGCCACCCGCCCCCGTTCAAGGCCTGGAACATCTCCTCCCACGCCGCATCCGTCATCTCCTGCGCCTCATCCACGATCTGCCAGTCCACGTGCAACCCCTGGAAGTTCATCCCATGGGGACCCGCGATTCGTCCCCACAACACAAACCCATTCGCAAACCGCAGACACCACGACGGCGTCCGTTTCACCTCCACCAGGTTCCCGCGAAACGCGGAATTCCGTTCAAACACCCGCACGATCCGGTCCATCAACGGAAACAGATGATTCTCACACTGCGTCGCAATCAACATCTGCGAATTCGGACGCATCATCGCCGCCCACGCCGCCGCAATCTCAATCTCCGACGTCTTCCCCACATCCCGCCCATCGCAATGCACCTTCCGCGCCGCGCGGGATTCCAGGGAGAGGAATTGGTAGGGCCGCGGTTGCCAGGGCGACCCGTGGGGATCGCGGAGGTGGAGTCGGGCGAAGGTTGTGCGGGATTGCACGGACCGACACGGACCGACACGGACGGTCACGGACGCGCGTTTGCTCAAC
>JAHDWY010000415.1 GCA_023384315.1 Candidatus Hydrogenedentota bacterium
GTCACGCCGGGATCGAATCCGCAGCCGAGCAACGCCATGATGCCCTTTTCGCGGAAGCGATCCTGGTAGGCCCACTGCCACTTGTATTCAAACTTGGCCTCGTCGGGCGGTTCGTAGTTGGCCGTGTCGAGATAATCGACGCCCGTCTCGAGGCACGCGTCCATGATCGGCAAGTCCTGGTACGGAAGCGCCACGTTCAGCACCAGGTCCGGTTTCACCTTGTTGATGAGCGCGACCATTTCGGGAACGTTGTCGGCGTCGACCTGGGCGATCTCAATGGGACGCTCGATCTGTTTCTGAATCTTCTCGCAGCGCGACAGGGTCCGGCTGGCCAGTACGATTTCCGAAAACACTTCGGGAACCTGCGCGCACTTGTGGGCGACCACGCCACCAACTCCGCCGGCCCCGACGATTAACACCTTGCTCATGCAATTCGCTCCTGGTTGGAAATTGACGAAGCGAGGCAGACCTGTTTTCGCGGCTATCGCGCCTGCATCGCACGTTGAATGCGGCGATCATAGCAGATGTGCTCCGACGGTCGCATATGGACACGTTCGCGACGCATCCTGCGAGGCGGCGGTACCGCCGGCCCTCTTGGCGGGCAAGGCTATTCCCGGTCCAGGACGTGACGAATCTTGGCGGTCAGGTCGAGGACGGAAAAGGGTTTTGCGATGAAATCGTACGCTGATTCGTGTACGCCAACGTTTCCGATCACGTCACCGGCATACCCCGACATATAGAGCACGCGAATTCCGGGGACGATCTGCCGGATTCGCTCGCTCAACTCTCTTCCGTTCATGGACGGCATGACCACATCCGTCAGCAGCAACTGTATTTCGTCGCGCTTGTCAGCAGCGACGGTCACGGCCTGTTCAGCGGACGATGCAACCAGCACGGTGTAACCTTGATGGACCAATAGCCGCTGAACTAATTGGAGGAGCCTTTCCTCATCTTCGACCAGCAGGATTGTCTCGGTCCCTTTCTCAGTCGCGGTTCGGGGGTTCTCGACCTCCGATTCCTGGGCGCCATCGTGGCGGGGAAAGACGGCGCGCAAGGTCGTCCCGTGGCCGATCCTGGTGTCGACGCCGATGTAGCCGCCGTTCTGCCGGACGATCCCATAGACCGTGGAGAGGCCAAGGCCTGTACCCTTTCCGAGTTCCTTCGTCGTAAAGAACGGCTCGAATATCCGGTCCCGGATTTCCTCAGACATGCCCACCCCGGTGTCGGAAACGGAAAGAAGTACATACTCGCCGTCTGCTGCGCCACCGTACCGGGAAGTGTTTTCGCGGTCGACGCGGACGTTCCGGGTCGCTACGGTCACGGTACCCGTATCGGCGATGGCGTCCCGGGCGTTAACCGCCAGGTTGGCCAGGATCTGATCGACCTGCGCGGGATCGATGTATGTGGGCCAGAGATCCGGAGCAGGACTGAACTCCAACCGGATGCGTTCGCCGATGATGCGGCGCAACATCTTCTGGTGCTGTTCGAGCACTTGGTTGAGGTTGATTGCTTTGGGGACGATGGTCTGCTTCCGGGAAAACGCGAGAAGTTGCCGGGTGAGATCGGCGGACCGCTGTGCGGCGCTCCGGATTCCTTCAAGATCCTGCCGCAACGGATTATCCAGATTGAGGCGGTTCAAAGCGTCTTCCGCGCACCCTAGGATTACGCCCAGCATGTTGTTGAAATCATGGGCCACGCCGCCCGCCAGCCGCCCCACGACATCCATGCGTTGTGCGTGGCGAAGTTCCGATTCCGCGCGCTCCCGCTCTTCCTCCGCGCGCTTCCGGTCCGTGATATCCTCGACCATCCCGATCGCGAACGGGGACTTCCCGGCAGGATTGTGCACCGCAGTCAGCGTCAAGCGGCCCCAGATTACGGTGCCGTCCTTGCGGATATAGCGCTTCTCAACGCAGTAGCCTGAGTTTTTCCCCTCCAACATCTCGATAAACTGGACCTTCTCGGAATCGTAATCGTCAGGATGCGTTACCCTTCGTCCATGCATGCCGCAGAGTTCCGGCGCCTGATAGCCGAGAAGCCTGACCAGTTTTTCGTTGGCTCGGACTATTCTCCCCTTCGGGTCGACCATGGCCATACCGATACCGGCTTGTTCGAAGAGGGCGCGAAAAGTCGCTTCGCTTTCGTGCAGTGCCTGTTCCACGCGTTTCTGGTCGGTAATGTCCGCGATGTAGCCGTGCCACAGCACGCTTCCGTCTTCAAGACGCTCCGGTACCGCGTCGCCTCGAAGCCAACGTTCACCCCGGGAGGGTAGCGATACCCGGTAATCGCATTTCCACGGTGTAAGCGCCTCAAAGGATTTGATGATTGAAGCCCGAACCCGCGCTTCGTCATCCCGGTGCAGCCGTTCGAAAACGATGGAGCAGTCGGTGACAACGTCCTTCGGCGCCACTTCGTAGACCTCATGTATACGCTCGCTCGCGAAGGGAAAACAGGAACGCCCATCGGGATAGTACCGGTATTGATACAGCATGCCCGGCACGCGTGTGGCAAGACTTTCCAACAGAGGGCGCACGGCGTCGCACCGTGCGTTCGCTTCACGCACCGCGGCGGCTATCTCCGCCGCGATGGCGTACTCCGTCTCTTGAGAGAAGTTTCGGCTCGACTGCGCCTGCCGGGAAAGCCCATTGTCGATCACACCTTGGGCTGCGTGTTCGCGGGATCCAGACTGACTACCAAGATTCCACTCGTCCCCGTACTCGGAGGCAGACTCGTGATCCGTCGCCCTGTCTCGCCCCATCATGTGGTCCCCCTGGTTTCGGAGTTCGAGCGGCGAACCCCAAGCGCCCCGACACTGCTCGGTGGGCGCCACTGAGACGGCAATTGGGATGCTCGTCTCACCCCTCTTTGGATTCCTGCTTTTAAGGAACCCGCGTACTGGCCAAACGGCCAGATCTTTATGCTCTTTTCTATTATAACAAAAGAAGTATGTTCCGAACAGAATTTGCCGGCAGCTCGTCGTCGCGACAGCACTTAAGTCGATAAAAAAGAATGACTTGCCTTGACATGATCGGGAGTGAATTCTGGTACCGTTGACTACCGCTTTGGCGATTTTAGCAGATGGGCGTTTCTGTCAAGGCCGCCAATGCGGCCGATGCCGCATGCCGAATTCTGTGCTGGTAGAGACGGCTCACACGGGTATCTTCCAGGTTGATTTCAATCGTGGTGGCACCGGATTCCATTGCGATCCGCGGCAAGTCCGCGGCGGGATAAACAACTCCCGAGGTGCCGACGCTTATCAAGAGGTCGCACTTCTGCAAGGCCCGGATCGCCCGCTCGATGTTTCCGGGATCGAGCATGTCGCCGAACCAGACGATGTCGGGCCGCCAGTACGCGCCGCACGTGCAACGGCGCGGCTCGATGGGCACCTGGTCGTTGGGGACTACGAGGTCTTCGTCTTCGCAGCGGACCCGCCAGAGGCTCCCATGCAACTCGATGACGTTCGTGGCGCCCGCGCGCTGGTGAAGGCCGTCGATATTCTGGGTGATGATGACCGTCTCGGGTTTCGTGCGCTGCACTTCCGCAATCGCACGATGCCCCGCGTTGGGTTCGCAGGCCGCCACTTTGGCGCGCCGCTTGTCATGGAAGTCCCAAACCTTTTCCGGGTCGCGAAGAAAGGCCTGCTGGCAAGCGAAATCTTCGTAGTTGTACTCGGCCCACACCCCGCCATGGCCCCGGTAAGTCGGTATCCCGCTTTCCGCGGACAACCCCGCGCCCGTGAAAAAGACGATGCGGTGGAAATCGCGCAAATCTAACTTCAACTCATCCATGGACGTACTCCTGTCCAACGGTTTCAATCGGCCTGGCCGCCCAACGCGTCTTTGGCGGCGGTCAGAAGGTATATGGGGGCATTGCGAATCTCAAGCCTGTCGTTTATGACAGCGAGAGGGTTCCCCATGAGGTCGAGCGCGGTTGCGCCTTTCGGGACAGGCAGCCAAGCGGGGCCGGACGGCTCTTGTTGCCAGATGACCGCAACCGTCTCTCCATGGCGCACAAAATTGCAGGTCACCGTCCCCGCGTCTGTAACCGTCCTGCCGGTTGGGTCGACGCCGTCAAGCAGGTAGGCGCAAACCGCGTAGGCGGCCGCGTGAGGTTTCAATTGGCCGCTGTATTCAAACCAGGTGTACCGGCTGGGTTGGTTGCTGCCCGCCCCTTCCCAGGGCGACCAATAGTAGAAGACCTTCTCCGCGCCACCGGCAAGGAGGTTGACCATGGCTTTCACGGAGACGATCGCGGCTTCCTCCGCCGTGAAGGAAGGCGCGCCCGGATTGCGGGAATAGCGATCGTCGACGGCAGGAAGAACGTGGGAATGCCAACTGTGGGTATATCCGCCGATGCCTTCGGTCATCCATAAGGGCCGGGGGTAAGCGTCAAGCTCGAGTTGATCCCAGAGGCGCCCCGTGCGCTCGTAGGCATCCTCGCCCGTACTCGTGTAGACGTGATAGCTGAAGGCGTCGCACGCGTCACGAACCCCATGATCCAGCGCGGCCCGGTTGAATTCCGTCGCACCTTCCCAGGTACACAAACCGAGGACCCGTGCATTCGGATTTCCTGTTCGTGCCGCGGAAAAAGCTGCATGGCAGAGAGCGGCATAGCTTTCGCCGCTGAATCCGGCGAAGCCGTGGCCGTATGGCTCGTTCCAGACTTCCCACGTATCGACGATTCCCGCGTAATGGGCGGTCGTGGCCTCCACGTATCCAGACCAGGCGTCCAGATCCGTGGGCGCGACCCACGCACCGGTAGCCTGCGGTGGTTCGAGCATCCATCCGGGAACCCGTCCCAGCACGCCGAGGACTTCCAGTCCGGCTTCATGGGCCAGCGCAACGGCAGCATCGTGCCAGGCGTACGCGCCTTTCTCGGGTTCGACGCCATCCCAG